>NZ_JBNDMK010000011.1:0-215606 GCF_050436545.1 Paraburkholderia sp. GAS41 | reverse complement strand
TCTGTCATCAAAGTGGTCCCCACTACTCGAAGTGATGGACATCACTTTGGACACTCTCAACGTCGATGTCGATATGGCCTTCGAATGACGCTTACTCTGCATTTATAGCGGCGTAATGATAAGCCGCTGGTGCTCGGCGGTGATACGCACGCGCTGTCCGGGCTCGAAACCGGCGGTCGCGATCCATCATCCGGAGAGTTTCATCCACGGAAAGGCGGGCGGCTCCTTGCGCATATGGAAGGGCGGGCGTGCCGGTTTCTGGTAGCGCCAGGATTCCTGGATGGTGACAGACCGTTCGGTGACGGGCGGCGGTGGTGCTTTATGATTGGCGTCAGCCATGATCGACTCTCCTGTGAAGAGTCGGTGGTGGTCAGCGGGCGGTGAGTGTTGACGCACTCATCGCCCGCGCTGCGTTTACATCACTTCAGTCTGGACGACCATCGTTCAGCCTCGTACTTGATGATCATGCCTTCGAGCAGTTGCTTGATAACGGACTGCTGCTTCCTGGGCATGCTGGCGATGGCCTGGAACTGCATGGCCAGATCGGCGTCGGCCTCAAGCTCCTCTTCCTCAAAAATCAGGGAATCGGTGGTTACACGCAAGGTCCTGGCAATCTTCCTGATAGCCTCCAGGGACGGTTGCGAGGTACCGGCTTCATAGCGCTTGATCTGGGTGATGTGCAGGCCGATGGCGTCGGACAGTGCCTGCTGTGTCAGGCCCTTCTGCTTGCGCAGGGTGGCGAGTCGTGCGGTAGCCCCCCTTTCTCAGAGCGAGAAAAGATACATCTCGCGAGACAAGCGCCCACGCAACACGGACGCGAACCCCCTCAACCCTCACCATTCCTTCTACGCGCCCCCGGCCCAAACGCAAACCCAAACGCCAGCAAGAACAGCGACACCGCCAGCACGGTGTTATTCCCACTCGTCACATACGGCGTATTCCCTGATGTCCCTTGCACCGTGACATCGATCGATCCAACCGTATAAGGCGCAAGCCGCGCAATCACATTGCCGCGTGCATCGATTGCCGCAGTGGTCCCAGTGTTCGTCGCCCGCAGCATCGGCCGCCCCGTCTCCAGTGAGCGCATCCGCGCAATCTGCAGATGCTGATCCAGCGCGATCGTATCGCCGAACCACGCTAGGTTGGTCGAGTTGACCAGCACACCCGCTGGCGTATCGCTCTCACGAATCGAACGTGCAATCTCTTCGCCGAAAATATCCTCGTAGCAGATATCGACCGCAACCGGCTGGTTATGCACAAGGAACGGCTTCTGCACCGGCGCGCCACGTGCGAAGTCGCCGAGCGGAATATTCATCAACGCGACGAACCAGCGGAAGCCCCACGGGATGAATTCGCCGAACGGCACCAGGTGGTGCTTGTCGTAGCGGTAAAGCTCACGTGATCCCGGCGTGATCCCGAACAGGCTATTCGTATAGTCGACCAGCCGGCCTTCGGGCGTGATGGTCCCGCCGATTGCGCCGAAAATAACCGAAGTGCCGGTGGTATCGACAAAGTTGCGAACCGCCGTGTCAAACGACATCGGCAGCTCCTGAATAACGACCGGAATGGCCGTCTCCGGCGTGACCACCAGATCCGCGGGCTTGGCCGTAATCATCTGCTGGTATTCGTTGATGGCGGCCACCATGCCGGCCTCTTCGAATTTCATCTCCTGCTTGACGTTGCCTTGCAGCAGGCGGACGTTGAGCGGCGCATTGGCGGGCACGGTCCACGTGGCCAACGGCAGCAACAAGCCAGCTACGAGGAGCGCCACCGCGACGGCCGCCGCCGGCGCGACGCGGGCCGCGCGCGTGGCGCCTTTGCGCAGCTCCGCAGGCTCGCGCATGCGCACCAGCGCCTGCACAATCAACGCCGCCACCAGCGCCAGCATCCAGCCCACACCATACACGCCGGCAATTGGCGCAAAGCCGGCGAGCGGCCCGTCCACCTGCGCGTAACCGCTGGCGAGCCACGGAAATCCCGTGAACACATAGCCCCGCAGCCATTCGCTGACCGCCCACGCACTGGCGAACGCAAACGCCCCATGCCACGTCGGAGAAAACGGCTGATCGTCGAGCGCACTGATGCGCGCGTGCCCGGCACAGAAAGACCACACTCCCGCAGCCAACGCTGGATACACGGCGAGATACAGCGAAAACAGCGCCACGGCCGCGCCCGCCAACGGCGCGGCCATCCCGCCGTAGTCGTGCATGCTGACGTACAGCCACCACACACCTGTGACGAAGTTGCCGAAGCCGAACGCACCGCCCGTCAACGCGGCACTTTTCCATCCGGTCGTGCGCGTGAGCCACGCAAAGAAGAACGCGAAGATCGCCACTTCGAGCCAGCCGCCATGCGGCGTAGGCGCGAACGAGAGCGTGTTCGCCGCACCCGCGAGGAGTGCGACGAGGTAGTGCCACCGCGGCAACGCCCGGCCGGGCGCTTGCGCGACGGCGGACGCCACGCTACGGCGCAGACGGGAAGTGATCGGGTCGGCCATTATTGCGCGGTCGGTATTGAAGAAAGAGAAGAGTTCAGGTCTGCACGTGCTGCGCTTCACGCTCGCGCTGGCCCGCGAGTGGATCGCGTCGCACCAGCAGCATGTGGATCTGCCGCGCGTCGCCGCGCAGGATCTCGAAGATCAGATCGTCGATGCGAACCTTTTCGCCACGATGCGGCACGCGTCCGAAATGATGCGTGACGAGCCCGCCGATGGTGTCGACTTCCTCGTCCGAATACTGCGTGCCGAATGCTTCGTTGAACTGCTCGATTTCGGTCAACGCACGCACGCGGTAGCGGCCATCCGGCGAGGCGATGATGTTGCCGCTTTCCTCGTCGAAATCGTATTCGTCCTCGATATCGCCGACGATCTGTTCCAGCACGTCTTCAATCGTGATAAGACCGGCGACGCCGCCGTATTCGTCGACGACGATCGCAATGTGATTGTGATTCACGCGAAAGTCATGCAGCAGCACGTTCAGGCGCTTGGACTCCGGAATGAAGACCGCGGGGCGCAGCATGCCGCGCACGTCGAATTCCTCTTCCGCGTAGTAGCGCAGCAGATCTTTGGCGAGCAGCACGCCGATGATGTTGTCGCGATTGCCTTCGTACACCGGATAGCGCGAGTGCGCTTTCTCCAGCACGTAAGGAATGAATTCGGCCGGCGTTTCCGCGATGTTGATCGCGTCCATCTGGGCGCGCGGGATCATGATGTCGCGCGCACACAGTTCGGAGACCTGGAAGACCCCTTCGATCATCGACAGCGAATCGGCGTCGATCAGGTTGCGCTCGTGGGCATCCTGCAGAATTTCCAGAAGTTCGCCGCGGGAGTCGGGCTCGGGCGAGATGAAATCGGTCAGACGCTCAAGCAGGGAGCGTTTTTCCTGAGGTTTGTCGCTAGTTCGGTGTCGACTGGGATACGTGTCGTTCATGGTGATGCGCCCGGCGAGACTGGGCGCGCTGTTGCAGAGCATTAAGGATACACCACGGAGATGGCAGGACCGTGTCCTGCCGGGCTCGGCGGCGAATGAGTCGGCCGCGCCGCGTGCTCGGGCGCTTGGGTCAATCCTAACGGATAACGCCAGCGGATGCCCATTCGAGCAAAAATCGGCGCGGGAAAGCTGTGCGTAAGGCTCGTGGTGGCGACGAAAAGCGACGCGCTGCGACGCATCTGGGACGCTCGCCGGCTAGCCGCCGTCGCTTTGCGCTTCGCGACAACGCGCCAGCAACGCTTCGAGCGCGCGGTCCGGCATGCCGCTCTCGCGTAGCGCGGTGACGGTGCGGCTCACGTAGTCGATGGTCGTGCCGTAGCGCCCGCTGGCACAGCCGAACACGGCTTGTACGATGTCGTCGGTCAGCTTGCCGGTGTAGCTCGGCACATCGCGACGCATCACGAAGGCGAGGGCGTCGACGCGCCGGCCATCGGCAAGATTGCACGGCAGCCACGCCGGCCGATACGAACCCATCGCCATCTCGCGGCGCCAGAGCGCTTCGAGATGCGGCATCGCCCCTTCGGCGGCGAGCCGGAAGGCAATGCCGACGCACGAGCCGCCACGATCGAGCGCCAGCACCAGGCCCGGCTGCTCCGGCGTGCCGCGGTTCACCCGCGACCATAGGTACAGTCCGCGGTGATAACCATGCACTTTGGAGCGCGTGGCCTCGAGCGTCGGCATTCCGGGATTCCAGATCAACGAGCCATAGCCGAACAGCCACAGATCGCTGGACCGGTCCCAGTCGCGCAACGTGCAGTCCAGCGAGGCGCGCAATTCGTCGTCCGTCAGGAGCCGCGACTCGCCGAGCGCCGGCGGATAGCCGGGGCAGGGCGGGCGGTCGTCGGATTCGGGGTAGAGGGCGCTCACGTTCGTGCCGGCGGCGATCAGGCGTTTATTGGTAGGGGTCGGGGAAGCCGAGTTTGGCGAGGATCTCGGTTTCGATCGCTTCCATTTCCTGCGCTTCCTCTTCGACCTCGTGATCGTAGCCTTGCGCATGCAGCGTGCCATGCACCACCAGATGCGCGTAGTGCTCGACGAGCGGCTTGCCCTGCCCGGCGGCTTCCTTCTCGACCACGGGGCAACACAGGATCAGATCGCCCGTCACCGGATCGTCTTCCGACTCGGCATAGGCGAAGGTGAGCACGTTGGTGGAGTAGTCCTTGCCGCGATAGGTGCGGTTCAGCGTGCGGCCTTCTTCCGCGTCGACGAGGCGCACGGTCAGTTCCGCGTCGGCAAAGAGCGCCGCCTTGATCCAGCTCGCGACCGTAGCACGCGGCAGGATCGCCTTGTGCTCCGGCCACGCCTTGGCGGCGGGGAATTGCAGGTTCAGGGTCAGTTTCGGGGTGCGGCTCATGCGT
The DNA here is from genome assembly GCF_050436545.1 of Paraburkholderia sp. GAS41. Lineage (NCBI taxonomy): Bacteria > Pseudomonadati > Pseudomonadota > Betaproteobacteria > Burkholderiales > Burkholderiaceae > Paraburkholderia > Paraburkholderia sp. GAS41. Next base: position 210,760 of record NZ_JBNDMK010000011.1, on the reverse strand, counting down.
CTGGGTGTCGTAGCGTTCTGGGCGTGGCGGATTCAGCGCGCATCGCCCGGATTGGCGTTCTTCTGCGAGTGCGCGTCGTAAGCCTCGACAATACGCGCCACCAGCGGATGCCGCACCACGTCGGCGCTGGTGAAGTGCGTCAGGGCAATGCCACGTACGTTCGACAGTACCTGCTGCGCTTCGATCAAGCCGCTCTTGTGGCCGCGCGGCAAATCGACCTGGGTCGTGTCGCCCGTCACCACGGCCTTCGAGCCAAAGCCGATCCGCGTCAGGAACATTTTCATCTGCTCGGGCGTGGTGTTCTGCGCCTCGTCCAGAATGATGAACGCATGATTCAGCGTGCGCCCGCGCATGTAGGCGAGCGGCGCGATTTCGATCATCTGCCGCTCGAACATCTTGGCGGTTTTGTCGAAGCCGAGCAGGTCGTAGAGCGCGTCGTACAAAGGCCGCAGATACGGGTCGACCTTCTGCGCGAGGTCGCCCGGCAGAAAGCCGAGCCGTTCGCCGGCTTCCACTGCCGGACGCGTCAGCACGATGCGTTTGACCTGATCGCGCTCCAGCGCATCCACCGCACAGGCCACCGCAAGATATGTCTTGCCGGTACCCGCCGGGCCGATGCCGAAGGTCACATCGTGCGCGATGATCTGCTTCAGGTATTCGCGCTGCGCCGGCGTGCGGCCGCGCAGATCGGCGCGCCGCGTGTACAGCTTCGGGCCGAGCGCTTCGAGGTCTTCGTCGCCGCTGTCGGCGGGTTCGTCGAACGGATGATCCGGGTCGTGACGAAAGCGCGCGTCCGGGCTCTCCGCGCCGTTGGTCCGGCCGCGTGCCGGATGGCGTGCCTCGACCAGCGCAAGCTGGATGTCGTCGACCGACAGCGGATCGCGCGCGTTGTTGTAGAAGTTTTCGAGGGCAGTGAGCGCCAGCTTGGCGCCGCGCCCGCGGATCGAGATGCGGTGTCCGCGACGTTGCAGCGTGACATCGAGCGCCTGCTCGATCTGCCGCAGGTTTTCGTCGAGCGGTCCGCAGAGGTTGGCGAGCCGCGCGTTGTCTTCGTGCGGTGCGGTGAATTCCAGATGCTGCTGAGCGGTCTTCAAGGCGGTGGATCGATCCTGTCGGTAGTCAGTACGCTTAATGGGTGGTGGCGGGCGCGTCGTCGTGCACCAGCACGAGTTCGCCACGCAGCGAATGCGGGTACGCCTGAACGATTTTCACGTCCACCATTTGTCCGATCAATCGCGCATGCGATGCCGCCGGCACCGGGAAATTCACCACGCGGTTGTTTTCGGTGCGCCCGGCGAGTTCGTTGGGGTCCTTGCGCGCCGGCCGTTCGACCAGAATGCGCTCGACCTTGCCGACCATCGACGCGCTGATGCGGGCGACGTTTTCCTCGATAGTCGCCTGCAGATGTTGCAGGCGTTTGAGCTTCACTTCACGCGGCGTGTCGTCGGGCAGGTTCGCGGCCGGTGTGCCGGGCCGCGGGCTGTAGATGAACGAGAAGCTGGTGTCGTACTTCATCTCGTGGATGAGCGTCATCATCTTGTCGAAGTCTTCCTCGGTCTCGCCGGGGAAGCCGACGATCATGTCCGTGGACAGTGACAGGTCCGGACGAATCGCCCGCAGCTTGCGGATGACCGACTTGTATTCGAGCACGGTGTAGCCGCGCTTCATCGCCATCAGAATGCGGTCGGAACCGTGCTGCACCGGCAGGTGCAGATGGCTGACGAGCTTCGGCACCTTGGCGTACGTATCGATCAGGCGCTGGGTAAATTCCTTCGGATGCGACGTGGTGTAGCGGATCCGTTCGATGCCGGGGATATCCGCGACGTATTCGATCAGCGTCGCAAAGTCGGCGATCTCGGACGAGCCGAGCGTCAGGCCGCCACGGTAGGCATTCACGTTCTGGCCGAGCAGCGTGACTTCGCGCACGCCCTGGTCGGCGAGGCCGGCGATTTCGGTCAGCACGTCGTCGAGCGGACGCGACACTTCTTCGCCGCGCGTGTACGGCACGACGCAGTAGCTGCAGTACTTGCTGCAGCCTTCCATGATCGACACGAACGCGCTCGGACCATCGACGCGCGCGGGCGGCAGGTGGTCGAACTTTTCGATTTCGGGGAACGAAATGTCGACCTGGGGGCGGCCGCTTTCGCGGCGCTTGTCGATCATCTGCGGCAGACGGTGCAGGGTTTGCGGGCCGAACACCACATCCACGTACGGCGCACGGGCGATGATGGACGCGCCTTCCTGGCTCGCCACGCAGCCACCCACGCCGATAATCAGGTTCGGATTCGCTTCTTTCAGCTCGCGCGCACGGCCGAGTTCGGAGAAGACTTTTTCTTGCGCTTTTTCACGCACCGAGCAGGTGTTGAAAAGAATGATGTCCGCGTCTTCCGGGGTGTCGGTCTTGACGAGGCCCTCAGCCGCACCGAGCACGTCGACCATTTTGTCGGAGTCGTACTCGTTCATCTGGCAGCCGTGGGTCTTTACATAAACTTTCTTGGTCATCGATTTTCGCCGGTCGCAGTGGTTTATCTGGGGGCGTCGTTAAAGAGTGAAGAGAGGCGAAAACGTGTGCGGGCCAAAGGCGCGATGCCACGCCAGCGGCCGGAGGGCGCCGTGGCGGCATGTCTGCGACACGTTTGCAGCGTAACTCAATATTATAGCCCTTCACCACGTGCGGATTTATTCGGCGGCCGCGGCACGGGCAGGCCGAGCAGGCTCTCCAGTTCATCGGACACCTGCGCGAAACGTTCGGCGAGGACATCCAGCAGCACGCGCACGCGCGGCGCCATGAAGCGGTTGCGGTGATACAGCGCGTGCAGCGGCGCATCCGGATAGCGCCAGTCGGGCAGCAGGACCTTCAGGCCGTCTGAACGCAGATCCGCTTCCACATCCCACATGGATTTCACCACGACGCCGTAGCCGCGCAGTGCCCATACGCGGGCGACCGCGCCGTCGTTGGTTTCACGGGCGCGCTCCAGCGGCACGGTGTAGTGCTGGACTTCGTCGCCGCGGGTGAAGCGCCATTCGTTGGCAGGGCCGGATGCCGTGCCCAGCACGATGCAGTCAAAGCGCGCCAGATCGAGCGGGTCCTTCGGCTCGCCATGCCGCGCGATGTACTCGGGCGAGGCGCACACCACGCGCCGGTTGGGCGCCAGTGGCCGGGCAATCAGCGAACTGTCCTGCGGCACGCCGAAGCGGATCGCGAGGTCGATGTCTTCCTGGACGAGGTTCGACAGCGAATCCGACAGCGTCAACGCGAACGTCACCTCGGGGTACAGGACGTTGAACTCGTCGAGCCAGTGCATCAGCAGATTGCGCCCGAAGTCCGACGTCGCCGAAATGCGCACCTTGCCGCGCACCACGTTCTGACCCGCCTGCAGCAAGGCTTCGGCATCGTCGAGCGCGGTCAGCGCCTGGCGGCAGCAGTTCAGGTACAGACGGCCTTCGTCGGTGAGGCGCAACTGGCGGGTGGTGCGCTCGAACAAACGCGATTTCAGGCCGGTTTCAAGCTTGCTCAAACGGGCGCTGGCCGCGGCCGGCGTGAGCCCCAGCTTGCGGCCTGCTGCCGACAGGCTGCCTAACTGCGCCGCTTCGACGAAGAGGCGGATGTCGCCGAGGTTATCCATCGATTATTCGAAATAATTTGAAAATGATTCAAATGCTACGCCTATTCTCAAATTGGTGCGTGGCCGCGAGAATGCGCCTACTGAAATTCCCTCGCCGGTGTGAAACGCCGGCTTGCAGGGACCACGTTCGATCTCCACCACGCAACCCGAGTTTTGCCATGCCCATTCCGCTTCTTGCGCTAGCCATCAGCGCCTTCGCCATCGGCACCACCGAATTCGTCATCATGGGCTTGCTGCCCGAAGTCGCGCGCGACCTGGCGGTGTCGATTCCGTCCGCTGGTTTGCTGGTCAGCGGGTACGCCCTGGGCGTGGCGGTCGGCGCGCCGCTGCTTGCCGTGGTGACGAGCAAGATGCCGCGCAAGCTGGCGCTGCAGTTGCTGATGGGCGTGTTTATCGTCGGTAACGTGCTGTGCGCGGTGGCCTCGGACTACTCGGTGCTGATGATCGCGCGCGTCGTGACGTCGTTTGCGCACGGCTCGTTCTTCGGCATCGGCGCGGTGGTTGCTGCGTCGCTGGTGCCGCAGGAAAAGCGCGCCAGCGCGATTGCGCTGATGTTCACCGGGCTCACGCTCGCCAACGTGCTGGGCGTGCCGTTCGGCACTTTTATCGGCCAGCAATTCGGCTGGCGCATGGCGTTCTGGGTCGTGGCCGCGCTTGGGGTGGCCTCGCTGGCCGGGATCGCGGCACTGGTGCCGAACAGACACGACACGGGACCGGCCGGCCTCGCCCACGAAGTACGCGTGCTCAAGGATCCGCAGGTCTGGATGGCGCTGGCGATGACCATCGTGGGTTTCGGCGGCGTGTTCGTCGTGTTCACCTACATCGCGCCGATCCTCGAACAGGTGAGCGGCTTCTCGCCGCGCGGCGTCACGCTGGTTCTCGTGCTGTTCGGCGTGGGTCTGACGATCGGCAACACGGTCGGCGGCAAGCTTGCGGACCGCGCGCTGATGCCGTCATTGATGGGCATTCTGCTGGCGCTTGCCGTGGTAATGGCAATCTTCACGCGCACCAGTCATTCGCAGGTGGCCGCAGCGGTGACGATTTTCGTCTGGGGAATCGCCGCGTTCGCGACGGTGCCCCCGTTGCAGATGCGCGTGGTCGAAAAGGCGACGGCCGCGCCGAATCTGGCGTCGACGCTGAACATCGGCGCTTTCAATCTCGGCAATGCGGGAGGCGCGTGGCTCGGCGGAATGGCCATCGGCCACGGCATGGGGCTCGACGCGCTGCCGTGGGTGGCGGCGGCGGTGTCCATCGCAGCGCTGTTGTTGACGTGGATGGCGGCGCGCATGGATGCGCCGGTCCGCAAGGGCGCGCTCGGCGAGGCGATATGAAAAAACCGCACAAGCTTTGCCAGAATCGCCCTCCGCAATACTGATAACAGTGTGAAGATAACTTCGTTGGGCGTAATGAATCGCAGTGCTATCTTGCCTCCACTAACCCTTTGTGCGCCATGTGGCGGCGCTACTGGAGGCACTCATGCATTCCCCGCTTGCGCTGGTTCGCGATCCCGCGATTGACGGTCCCGAAGGGCCGCGGGCCGCGGAACCCTTCGATGCGTTGGAACATCTGGTTGGCGTCAATCTCGCCCGTTTGCGGGCCGAACGGCAACTGTCGCTCGACGCACTGGCGCGCGCCTCGGGCGTGTCCCGCGCCATGCTGGCGCAGATCGAATCGGCGCGCAGCGTGCCGTCGATCAAGGTGTTGTGCAAGGTCGCGGCGGCCTTGAAGGTCTCCGTGGCGGCGTTTCTGCGCCGGCACGCCAACAATGGTTTCGAGCATCTGCCGGCTGACCGGGCTACCCGCCTCGTCAGCTCGAACGGCCGCTATTCCGCCCGGCCGCTGTATCCCGATGCGGAGCCGGCGACCGCCGAATTTCATGAGCTACGGATTGCACCGTTGCACACCGAGCCGGGTGTGCGTCGCGCGCCGGGTACCACGATCAATCTGGTGGTGAGCGAAGGCACGCTGGAAGTCAGCGTGCACGATCAGCGCCAGTTGCTGGCGACCGGCGACGCCATTGTCTTCGACGCCGACCAGCCGCATAGCCTGCGCAATCCCGGCGACACCGAAGTCCGTGCGTTTAGCGTGACGCTGAATGCGGAAACACCGCCGCGCTGGGATGTGCCGCACGATCCTGCGCGTCACGCCACGCCGCTTTAACGGCGTGAACGCGGTGCCCAGCGAGGCCTCTTTCTAACCCGTATCCGCTACGCTGCAGACCGGACGTAGCTGTTGTATGCTTCTCCTGCCGGAAATTCCGGCAATCAGTGCGTCTTCAGGGCGGGGTGAAATTCCCCACCGGCGGTATGCGGGCAGTGCAATCGCACTTGCCAGCGAGCCCGCGAGCGCCCGCGTCGTCAACGCCTTCGGAACACCGGAGGCGCAGGCAACATGGGGTCAGCAGATCTGGTGCGATGCCAGAGCCGACGGTCATAGTCCGGATGGAAGAAGATGTGCAGATAGTCATGTCAGTCCCCGCTGCGCTGCCCGTATGTCTGGGCGGAGCGTGGGCGTTCGAATTGGACGTCCGCCGGGGCGAGTGCTGCCTGTTTGCAATGCCCTGAAACGTTTTTCGCCCAACTTTTGCGAGAGCGTTTCACATGTCCTTTGCTACTTTTCCTGCCCCTACGACGATCGCGGAAGACGCGTTCGCCGATCTCCCCCAGCTCGCCACCGAAGCGCTTCCGCCGCGCATCGCCGCTGCCTTGCAAGCCATGCGCGATGGTCGCGCTGTAGTCCTGCAGGATGACCACGACCGCGAGAACGAAGCCGATCTGATCGTCTCCGCCGAACGTCTCACCAACGAGACAATGGCGTTGCTGATCCGCGAATGCAGCGGCATCGTCTGCCTGTGCCTGCCCGACGACAAGATCCGCGCGCTGCAATTGCCGCCGATGGCCGTCAACAACGAGAGCCGCCATGGCACGGCGTTTACCGTATCCATCGAAGCGCGTGAAGGTGTGACGACCGGCGTCAGCGCCGCAGACCGCGTGACGACGATTCGCGCTGCGATTGCGCGGAAAGCCAAGCCGACCGATATCGTCAGCCCGGGTCACGTGTTCCCGCTGCGGGCAATGCCCGGCGGCGTGCTGGCAAGGCGCGGCCACACGGAGGGGACCGTCGATCTGGCGGTGCTCGCCGGCCTCGAGCCTGCGGGCGTGCTGTGCGAACTGATGAACGCAGACGGCACGATGACGCGCGGCGCGGATGTCGAGCGTTTCGCCGCGCAACACAATCTGCCGATGCTGACGATCGCCGAACTGGTGGAATTTCGTGAGGCGCTGGCGGCCGCCCGTGAGGTTTGCGTGGACGAAGTGTGACGCAAGGCAGAACCCGCGCACGCTCAGCGCGGGTTCTGCACGCAATCCAAGTTTTGATGTGGGGTTTGGCGCGCGACGAGCGCCGCCCTTACGACTGCACGTCTCCGAACTCGCCGCGCACGCCTGCTTCGACGAGCGCCGGCAGTTCATCCATATGCTCCATGATGCGCGTCATGCCCATCTTGCGCAGCGCATCCGCATAACCATCCGGAATATGACTCGCGCCGACGAAGGCGATCGTCTTCATGCCGGCCGCACGCGCGGCGTTGAGCCCGGCGACGCTGTCTTCCACCACCAGACACCTGGCCGGGTCAACACCAAGCTGCTGCGCGGCGAACAGATAGACATCGGGATAGGGCTTGGGTCGAGACACCTGTTCGGCGCTGAAGACACGTTCGCCGAACACCTGCTGGAGCCCGGCACGCCGCACGGAAGCCTGCACGCGCTTCATGCGGCTATTCGATACGACCGCAGCCGGCAACGGCACGCGCTGCAGCGCCTCGCGCACGCCGCCTACCGCGGTGAGCCTGGAGCCGAGCGCGAGTTCGACGTTGTGTTCGACCGTTTCGAGAAAATCCGCGGGCAGTTTGATGTCGAACGACGCTTCGATACTGGCGAGAAAGCGGGAGGTCTGCTGGCCGAACGCGGTCTTCACCGCACTGGTGAAGTCGAGGCCAGGAAAGGTGGCCGAAAGCGTTTCGAAGAGTACGTGGTCGGCGATTACTTCACTGTCAACGAGAACGCCGTCGCAGTCACAGATGAGATGGTCGATCATGCCGGAACAGGGAGCGAGAGGCGCCTGGGCCGCGAGGCCCGCGCGCAAACTTGAAAGCACCATGATACGTGCTTTGCTGGCGTCTGCGCGGCGTTTCGCTCCCCGTTGACGTGCGTATCAATGAACGTGCAGGTAGATCCATGCGGCAGCCGCACCGCCTGCGAGCGGCCCCATCACCGGAACCCATGCGTAGCGCCAGTCGCTGTCGCGCTTGCCGGGGATCGGCAGCAGCGCGTGCATCAGACGCGGCGACAGATCGCGCGCCGGGCTCATGGCGTAGCCGGTCGGGCCGCCGAGCGAAATGCCGATGCCGAGCACCAGCAGACCGACCGGCAGCGCATCCAGCGCGCCCAGCCCGACTTGCGGCGAAGCCAGATACAGCACGCCGAGAATCAGCACGAACGTACAGATCATTTCGGTGAGGAAGTTATGCGGGGCGCTGCGAATTGCCGGGGCCGTGCAGAACACGCCCAGCTTGATGTCGGCGTCCGTTTCCTTCTCGAAGTGCTGGCGGTAAGCCATCCACACGAGACCGGCGCCGGCCATGCCGCCGAGCATCTGTGCCGCGATATAGCCGCCTACCTTGCTCCACGCAAACTTGCCGGCCAGCGCGAGGCTGATCGTCACGACCGGATTCAGGTGCGCGCCGCTGAACGAGGCCGTCATGAAGACCGCGATGAAGACCGCCATCGCCCAGCCCATCACGATGACGATCAGATCGGCGCCCTTGCCTTTGGTGCGGGCGAGCAACACGTTGGCGACGGCCCCGTTGCCCAGCAGGACGAGCATCGCTGTGCCGATGAATTCGGCAATGTAAGGTGACATGATTGGTTATCCAAAATATATTTGTCAGGAAAGCCGCCTCGGACGCGGCTTTTTGGCCTCTAGTTTGTGTCAATGGATGCACGCTCGCAGGCGTGCACCCGGTGCAGTCGGTGCGTCAGAGTGATCAGGGCGTATCGGCCCAGGCCTTCGCCGCACGGACCGCACGCTGCCAGCCGGCCAGATTGCGCTCGACTTCGCCCGGCTCCATATCCGGCGTGAAGCGGCGATCCAGCGCCCACTGGCTCTGCAGTTCGTTCACGTCCTTCCAGTAGCCCACCGCGAGACCGGCCAGATACGCGGCACCCAGTGCGGTCGTTTCGCTGATCTTCGGGCGGACCGCGTCGACGCCGAGCATGTCGGCCTGAAACTGCATCAACAGATTGTTAGCGCAGGCGCCGCCGTCGACGCGCAACTCGCCGATGCGGATGCCCGAGTCGGCTTCCATTGCCTTCAGCACATCGAGCGACTGGTAGGCGATCGAATCGAGCGCGGCGCGGGCGATATGCGCGGAGGTCGTGCCGCGCGTGACACCGAACATCGTGCCACGTGCACGCGCATTCCAATGCGGTGCGCCGAGGCCTGCGAAAGCCGGCACCAGATACACGCCGTCGCCATGCGGCACAGTGCGCGCGAGTGCTTCGATATCCGCAGCATTCCTGATGATGCCCAGTCCATCGCGCAGCCATTGCACCACGGCGCCGCCGATGAAGATGCTGCCTTCGAGCGCGTAGTTGACCTGATCGCCGATCTGCCAGGCGATCGTCGTGATGAGGTTGTTCTTCGATTCGATCGGCTTGTCGCCGGTGTTCATGACGAGGAAGCAGCCCGTGCCGTAGGTGTTTTTCACCATGCCCGACTTCGTGCACATCTGGCCGAACAACGCGGCATGCTGGTCGCCTGCGATACCGGCGAGCGGGATCTTCGAGGCGAACACGGTGGTCCTGGTCGGCCCGTAGACTTCCGATGACGCACGCACTTCCGGCAGCATGCTGCGCGGAATGTCGAGCGCCTGCAGCAGTTCGTCGTCCCACTGCAGCGTGTGGATGTTGAAGAGCATGGTGCGCGACGCGTTGGTGACGTCGGTGACGTGCAGACCGTGCTGGGTGAAGTTCCACACCAGCCAGCTATCCACGGTGCCGAACGCGAGACGGCCTTGCTTCGCCTTGTCGCGCGCACCCTCGACGTTGTCGAGAATCCAGCGGATCTTGGTAGCCGAGAAATACGAGTCGATCGGCAGACCGGTTTTGGCGCGGACTTTCTCTTCCAGCCCCTGCGCTTTCAGTTCGTCGCAGAAATCGGCCGTGCGGCGGTCCTGCCAGACGATGGCGTTATAGATGGGCTGGCCGGTTTCGCGGTCCCACACGATGGTGGTTTCGCGCTGGTTCGTGATGCCGATGGCAGCGATCGACGTGCCATTCAAGCCCGCGCGCGTGACGGCTTCGGCCGCGACGCCCGCCTGGGTCGACCAGATTTCCTGCGGGTCATGTTCGACCCAGCCCGGACGCGGATAGATTTGCTGGAATTCCTTCTGGGCCGTCGAGATAACGTTGCCCTGACGGTCGAAAAGCATCGCGCGTGAACTGGTGGTGCCTTGATCAAGCGCGAGGATGTACTGACCCTGCATTGTCTCTTCTCCATGTTTTTAGATTTACCGGATCGGCGATCCGGCAACGGGAACGACTTTCGGTTCCGGATGCTGCAACTGCTACGACTTCGTGCATTCCAGTTGCCATGCGGTGCTCTGGAATGCGGTGTTATCTGTGCCTTGTATTGCTCACGTCTACGCCGGACGTGATGTGCTATTCACTGCCTGGTTGTACTGATTGCTGATGCTTCTGATGCTACTGCTTCCGTACTGCTACTGCTTCCCTGGTGCGACTGCGTACTCACGTGCTCAAGCTTGTCTGGCCGTGTTCGATCGCGCTAATGCCTGCCTCTATGCGCCTATGCGTGCTGACTCGTCGTGACTTGCTTCGACGGGCTGCGCTCGACGGGCGAGCGGGCGAACCAGTCGTCGATGTCACGCGTGACGCTCGCAAGCGTGCCGGGCTCGACATGCAGACCGAGCTTCGAGCGACGCCACAAGACGTCTTGCGCGCTGCGGGCCCATTCGGTATCGCGCAGATAACGCAGTTCTGACTCGTAAAGTCCGGGCGCGAAGGCGCGACCCAGTTCGGCGAGCGACTTCGCTTCATCCGTTACGTGCTTCGCCCGCGTGCCGTACGCCCGCGCATAGCGGTGTGCGAGATCAGCTGGCAGCCAGGCGTGTTGCTGCTTGAACTGGGTAAGGAATCGTTCGAAATTCGCTTGCGGAATATCGCCGCCGGGCAGTGGTGCGCCGGCAGTCCAGGCCGGAGCCGGATTGTGCAGCGCGCGGCCGAGTTCGTCGACGGCTTCTTCCGCGAGCTTTCGAAAGGTCGTGATCTTGCCGCCGAACACCGATAGCAGCGGTGCTTCGCCGGCAGGCGCGTCGAGTTCGAGGCGGTAATCGCGCGTGACGGCGGACGGGTTGTCCGCGCCTTCTTCCTCGAGCAGCGGACGGACGCCCGAATAGGTCCAGCGCACATCGGACGGCGTGATCTGCTGCTTGAAATAGCGGTTGATCGAATCGCACAGGTATTGCGTTTCGTCGGCATTGATCGCGACCTGTGCGGGGTCGCCGCGATATTCGATATCCGTGGTGCCGATCAGCGTGTAGTCGTGCTCGTACGGGATCGCGAAGATGATCCGCTTGTCCGGATTCTGGAAGATATAGGCGTGATCGTGTTCGAACAGGCGCGGCACGACGATGTGGCTGCCTTTGACCAGCCGCACGCTATGGTTCGCGTCGCGACCCAGCGCGCCGTGCAGCAGCTCGCCCACCCACGGGCCGGCTGCGTTGGCAATTGAACCGGCCCGCACGTCGAGTGGGCTACCGTCGGCGCGGCGCAGTTGCGCATGCCATTCGCCGCCGGCGCGCACTGCGTTGACCAGTTTGGTACGCGTGAGCACGGTTGCGCCGTGCTCTTCGGCGTCGAGCGCATTCAGGACGACGAGCCGGGCGTCGTTGACCCAGCCATCGGAATAGACGAAGCCGCGCTTGATCGATTCGATCAGCGGCGCGCCGGCCGGATGGCGGCGCATGTCGATACCGCGCGAGCCCGGCAGCAACTCGCGGCGTGCGAGGTGATCGTAGAGGAACAGCCCGGCGCGGATCATCCACGCGGGGCGCAGGTTCGGCATGTGGGGCATCACGAAGCGCAGCGGCCACATGATGTGCGGCGCTGCGCGCAACAGCGTTTCGCGTTCCTGCAGCGCTTTGCGCACGAGTCCGAACTCGCGGTACTCGAGATAGCGCAGGCCGCCATGAATGAGTTTCGTGCTGGCCGACGACGTATGCGCCGCGAGATCGTCCTGTTCGCAGAGCAGCACGGACAGGCCGCGCCCCGCGGCATCGCGAGCGATGCCTGCGCCGTTGATCCCGCCGCCCACGACGAGCAAATCGTATCTGGAGCCTTGCGTCACCTGCTGTGTCCCCTACGTCATGTAAAGAAAACCTATCGAACCGATAGTGTTCGTTTGCGAACTTTAATGAACAATATCGAAAAAGTAAAGTTCGAGTTGTATGAACATTAGACTCGGGGTGTAGCGCAACGGCGCATCACCGACGATACTCACGGCAATAGCCATATCGAGGTGAAACATGCGGGGACTCTGGGTCATGGGCGCGGCGGCGTTGCTGGCGGGATGCGTGAGTACGCCGAGCCTGGACGGCAGCTTTGGCGCACCGTCGTTCGCGGCATTGCAGCAGATGTGCAGCGCCGCGCCGGTGGACTACGGCAACGACGCGCAGTCGGTCTATACGACGTTCTACGACGCATATATCGCCAGCCGCCGGGGCAAGGTGTCGACGGCCGATTACTGCGCGTTCCAGGCATCGATTGCGCAGCATTACTCGACGCTTGGCACCAGCAGCGATCCGCAGGCGCGTAATCAGTGGGTGGCGTATTTCCTGGATCAGCGGGCCCGCGCGTTGAGCTGGCGGGCGGCGGTGGATCCGACGCTGCGTAGTGGTTAAGCCGTTTGCGCCAACGCGCCGCGCCATAGCATCGAGCGAAGCTGCGCCAGCACGGCTTCGCGCGTCGGAGTAGGCTGCGCTCCGTCTTTCACCGCGCTCTGTTGTCCTTCTGGCAGTGGCAGCTGGTTTGCAAGCGCCAACATCGCAAAGCCATGCAGACTGGCCCAGTAGGCGTAGGCAATCAGCCGTGGATCCCCCTCGAGTCGTCCCGCCGCCACGAGCGGCTCGAAATGGGCCCCCAGCAATCGCCACGCACGATGCGAGGCGGTCGCAAGTTCCGGATGTGCGGCGCTGTTCGTTTCAGGCACATCGAACATCAGACGATACACATGCGGTTCATCGAGGGCGAACGCGACGTAGGCGTCGCTCAGCGCGCTGCCCTGGCTGGGGTGAAGCGCAGAGAAAGTGGCTCGATGCGGCGTACGCTGGCGCGAAGACGCGCGCTCACTCCATGCGGACGAGCGCGCGTTGAATCATCGGGCTGACGTCATGCGCCGGGGCACGACAGTGAACTAGGAAAGACGCTTGATGGCCCGGATCGCCGAATCGCCTATGTCCGTGAGGCGCCATTGCTTGAGGCCGGAGGCGAGTTTTTCGAGTTGAACGAGCTGGCGTTCGAACAGCGCATCCAGCTCCTCTCGTTCCATATCGACCTGATTGGGTGCATCCTTGACGAGCAACAACGTGGCGAATTCATGCGGACTCAGCATCGTTCTCTCCATGTCAGGCTTTGCGCGGATGGCCTTGTTGGCAGCTGGCCAGCGGGGCGGCAGGCGCAGCGGAATCCGCGACAGGATCGGGCGGGGTACCCGCTATTCGGACCGGCGCGCAGTGAAAATGGCGTCGGGGAACTGGAGTGTAGTCAACCGCACACTGAATCCCAAACCGTTCCCCGAAAATTTTCCATTTGACAATGGCACCCCGCAGAGGCGGTTTGGATCAGCGGGTAAATCCTTGATTTCACGCGAGGTTTTGCGTGCAGTGCAGCAAAGCGTTGGGGTGGTTTGGCGTCGAGGGCAGCGAAGGCCGCCACGCGCACCCTCGCTGCGCCGTCCTGTCACTCGGCGATATAAACCTGGGTGCCGGCCGTTGCCAGCGTTTCAACCATGTCGACGGGCGGCGGGGCGTCGGTAAAGAGCGCGTCGATCTGGTTCAGGTGGCCCTGGCGAACCAGCGCCGGACGCCCAAACTTCGAATGATCCGTGGCAAGGAACACCGTACGCGCATGTTCGATGATCGCCTCGGCAACCCGCACCTCGCGGGTGTCGAAGTCGCGCAGCGTGCCGTCGGTTTCGATGCTCGAGGTGCCGATGATCGCGAAATCCACCTTGAACTGGCGAATGAATTCGATCGCCAGTTCGCCGACGATCCCCTTGTCCCACGGTCGCACGATGCCACCCGTCACCAGCACTTCGCAGTCCGGATAGCCGCTCATCATGCTGGCGACGTTCAGGTTGTTGGTGATGACACGCAGTCCGCGATGCCGGTTCAGCGCACGCGCGACTTCTTCGGTGGTGGTGCCCAGGTTGATGAACAGCGACGCCTGATCGGGAATATGCGTGGCGACGAGCGTCGCAATGCGCCGTTTCTCGTCATGGAACATGCGTTGCCGCGCGGTGTACGAGACGTTCTCGGAACTGGTCGGCAGGCTGGCGCCGCCGTGATAACGGCGCAGCAGGTTCATGTCGGCCAGCCAGTTGACGTCGCGCCGGATCGTTTGCGGAGTGACGTCGAAGTGAGCAGCCAGGTCGTCCACGGTCACGAAGCCGTCGCGTTGCACCCACTCGAGCAGTTCCTGTTGACGTGCGTTGAGGGTCAGGCGGGGGTCTCGGGTCATGTGTCTCGGGTCAAGTGGTTGCGTCGGCGCCGGGTGCGGCGGCGAGCGCCAGAAACGAGCGTTGTACGGTGAGCTATTGTAAGACCAACTCGCGCGATGTCCGCCAGCGTAGGCGACATGCATAAGATCGCGGCCGACCTGCATGCGCATCCGGCCCATCAATTGAGATACTGTCTGCATTGATTCATTTCATAAATGAATTTGTTTTTTCGGACGGTTCGCGCTGCAATCGACGGTTCGTCCCGTGATGGTTTTCTAATGGTCCTGGCGGATGCATTGCACACTGCACGATGCCGGACCGCGCTTTCCGAGAGTCTTCGACATGACCCGTTTCAACTGGCAAAACCCTTACCCGACTCCGCGTCTGCCCGTCTTCGCCCGCAATATCGTTTCGACTTCGCATCCGCTCGCGGCCCAGGCTGGCTTGCGCATGCTGTGGAAGGGCGGTAATGCCGTCGATGCGGCGATTGCGGCGGCCGCGGCCATTACGGTGGTCGAGCCGGTGTCGTGCGGCCTCGGCGGCGACGCGTTTGCGCTCGTATGGGATGGCGCGAGGCTGCATGGTCTGAATGCGTCGGGCGTGTCGCCGGCCGCCTGGAACGTGGACTACTTCAAGCGCAAGTACGGCGAAGAGCATGGGCTCGCAAAACAGCCTAAGCGCGGTTGGGATACTGTGACCGTGCCGGGCGTGATTGCGGGCTGGGAGGCGTTGCATCAGAAATTCGGTTCGCTGCCGTTTGCCGACCTGATGGAACCGGCCATCGAAATCGCCGAGCGTGGCCATGCGGTGGCGAGCATCGTCGCCTACAAGTGGGCCGCAGCCGTGCCCGAGCTGAAGGATGTGGCGGGCTTCGCCGAAACTTTCATGCCGCGCGGCCGGGCACCGGAAGTCAGCGAACTGGTGCGCTTCACCGGCCATGCGAAGACTCTGCGCAAGCTGGCCGAACTGGGTCCGCGAGCCTACTACGAAGGCGAAATCGCCGAGCAGATCGCGGCGTTCGCGCGTGAAGGCGGAGGCGCCATGACGCTGGACGATCTGCGCCATTACCGCGCGGATTGGGTCGAACCGATCGCCAAGGATTATCGCGGCTACACGGTGCACGAGATTCCGCCGAACGGGCAGGGCATCGCCGCGCTGATCGCGCTCGGCATCCTGGAGAAGTTCGATATGGGATCGCTCGCGCTCGATAACGTCGAATCGCAGCATCTGCAGATCGAAGCGATGAAGCTCGCGTTTGCCGATGTCTACCGCTACGTAGCCGACCCGCGTTCGATGGACGTCACGCCCGAGCAGATGCTCGACGATACTTACCTCACCGAGCGCGCGAAGCGGATCGATCCGTTGCGCGCCACGCATTTCGACTTCGGCATGCCGAAAGCGGGCGGCACGATCTACATGTCGGTGGCCGACGAGCGCGGCATGATGGTGAGCTTCATCCAGTCGAACTACATGGGTTTCGGTTCGGGCATCGTCGTGCCGGACAGCGGCATCTCAATGCAGAATCGCGGCTGTGGCTTCTCGATGGATCCGAAATCGCCGAACGTCGTGGCAGGCGGCAAGCGGCCGTTTCATACGATTATTCCGGCCTTCCTCACGCAGCAGGTCGACGGCAAACAGGAAGCGGTGATGAGCTTCGGCGTGATGGGCGGCGACATGCAGCCGCAAGGCCATCTGCAATCAGTCGTACGCATGCTCGATTACGGCCAGCAGCCGCAGGCCGCGTGCGATGCGCCGCGCTGGAAGGTCAACCGCGATTTCACGCTCGACATCGAAGCCACGTTCGACGCGAACACGGCGCGCGCGCTTGAAAACCTCGGTCATACGATCAAGTCGGTCGACGATCCGTATATGGACTTCGGCTCGGGTCAGTACATCTGGAAGCTTGATCGCAACGAGCCGGAACGCGGTTACGTGGCGGCGAGCGACAGCCGGCGCGATGGTCTTGCTGCGGGGTTTTGAGCAACGGGTTTCAGCCAGCTGCGGCTTGCACATCTGATTGCTCATCAGTGCACTGTATCCGTTTCGCATTGATCTGAAACATTCCGGCTATTGCGCGGCAGGAACTGCCGCGCGTGGGTATGGTCTGTGCTGTGATGCCTGCAGAGTTGCAGAACACCAGCTAAGATGCAACATACACGGGGTTAACTCTAATCAAGGCGCTGTATCGACGAGAACGCAGCCGGGCGAACCTGAGTGCTCCAGGCACGCTCCACGAGTCGGTATAGCTTTCGGAGCAAGGAACAAATGCACACTGAGCGTAACCATGTGATGCCCTGGCGGATCGAGGACATCGACCTCAACCGGGTTGACCGGCAACGGGCGGTGGCCAACGAAGACCTGCTGCTGCTGCTGTGCGCCGCTTCGTTCATTGAAAGCGGTACCGATCTCTACACTAGCAACCTGAGTACCTTCTTCAACGGCGACCCGGAAGTCTCGGCGTGGCTCAATAACGAATGGGAACCGGAAGAGATGCAGCACGGCCGGGCCCTGAAGACCTATATCGCCCATGTGTGGCCCGAGTTCGATTGGGACACCGCCTTCGCCAATTTCTTCGAGGAGTACGCGAAGACCTGTTCCTTCGAAGATTTCGAAAAAACCCGTGCGCTTGAAATGGTGGCGCGCTGCGTCGTCGAAACGGGTACCGCGACGTTGTATCGCGCAATCGGCGAGTGTTCGGATGAACCGGTGCTCAAAGAAATCACCGACAACATTCGCACCGACGAAGTCCGTCATTACAAGCACTTTTTCGCGTTCTTCAAGAAGTACAACAAGATCGAGGGCAATGGCCGGCTTGCGGTGCTGGGCGCGCTCATGCGCCGCGTGCTGGAAATCAAGAACGAAGACTCGGAGATCGCGCTGCGCCATGTGTTCGCGATTCGCTATCCGGAGCGCGTGCACGATTCGGCTTATAACCGCGAGCGTGCGGCGCGCATCAATGCGCTGGTGCGGCGCAATCTGTCGGCCGACATGTGCGTGAAGATGCTGCTCAAGCCGCTCGATCTGCCGGCGCGGATTCAACCCGGCGTGCATTACCCGCTCGCCAAGATCACGCAGCATGTATTCTTTCGTTGAGGGTTGGGGCTGAGGGTTCGCGGCGTGCTTGTTAAAGTCTCCTGAGCGTTTTCAGTCCGCTGACTTTCCGCGAACGGTTTGAACGAATGGCCCGCCCGTGCGGGCCATTCGTTATTTCGCAGTTCGATTCAAAACGATGGTTGAACCGGAGTCAGGCGATGACCGATTCTGTATCCCGACGCTCGCTCGAACAACTCGTGTTCGACGAGTGGCCGGCTGCGCCACGCGCGTTATTCGACGGCACGTCGCTCGCGAGCAAAACGGGTTTCACGGCGTCACTTCTGACGAGCGACGTCAGCAATGGGCACGTGCGGACCTCGCTGCTGGGCGCGGGCGAACTGTACGCGCCCGACTCGCGCACGCTGTGCGTCGCGCTCTGGCCGTCGTCGCGGGCGGCGGGTGTGCTGGCGCGCAGCGGCCGTGCGGCGCTGAGCTTCGTCTGTGAGGAGGCGTTTTATCAGGTGCAGTTGCAGTTCGAGCCGCTGGCTGCAGCGCCAGGCGCCGACAGTGAGCTTGCCCACTTCATTGGCGCGATCGATACCGGCGAAGCGCAACGGGTGCCGTATGCGCGCCTGACGGGCGGCATTACGTTCGAACGGGAAGAGGGGGGAGCGGCGGTGCTCGATCGGTGGGAACTGCAGATCGAGCACCTGAAGCAGGCCGCCGCGGCGGCCCGGCGCTGAAGCGAAGGCTCAGGCCTGGGACGTTACGATTGCCGGATCAACGTCCGCGCTGCCCGCCGTTACGCGGCGGCTGCGAACTGCGCGGAGCGTCGCCGCGCGGCTTGGCGCCGCTTAGCAGGGCGCCCGGGTTGCTGCCTTGCGGCTTGCCCTGACCTTGCGGTTTGCGCGGCGCATGCGTGGCACCGCCGCCGTCATGCGTAGCGGGTCCCGGCTTGCCGTGGTGACGCGTCGTCTCGTGACGCGGATGGTCCTTGCGCACCTGCGGTTGCGTGGGCGAGCCCGCCGGTTTCGCGCCTTGCGGCTTCGCTTGCTGCTGGCTGCCCGCCGGACGCTGTCCCGAGCGCTGGCCCGGCTTGCCGGAGCCGCCGTCACGCCGGCCGCCGTCGCCCTTTGGCGCGCCCTGCCCCTGACGCGGCTGACGACCACCGCCACCGCCGCCACCCTGACCACGGCGCAGGATCGGCTCCGGCTTCGCGTTCGGATCCGGTTCGAAGCCGGCGATTACTTCCTGCGGCACGGCGCGTTTGATGAGCTTCTCGATGTCCTTCAACAACTGCAGTTCGTCGACGCACACCAGCGACACCGCTTCGCCCGACGCGCCCGCGCGACCGGTACGGCCGATACGGTGCACATAGTCTTCCGGCACGTTCGGCAGATCGTAATTGACCACGTGCGGCAACTGGTCGATGTCGATCCCGCGCGCGGCGATATCGGTCGCCACCAGCACCTGCAGCGTGTTGGTCTTGAACTCGGCCAATGCGCGCGTGCGGGCGGACTGGCTCTTGTTGCCGTGGATCGCGAGCGCGCTGATGCCGTCCTTGGTCAGTTGCTCGGCGAGACGATTCGCACCGTGCTTGGTGCGCGTGAACACCAGCACCTGGAACCAGTTGTGTTCCTTGATCAGGTGCGTGAGCAGTTCGCGCTTCTTGTCGCGGTCCACCGGGTGAATCTTCTGCGCCACCAGTTCAGCCGTCGTATTGCGGCGCGCGACTTCGATCAGCGCCGGCGAATCGAGCAGGTTGTCGGCGAGCGCCTTGATCTCGTCGGAGAAGGTCGCGGAGAACAGCAGGTTCTGACGCTTCGGCGGCAGCTTGGCGAGCACGCGCTTGATGTCGTGGATGAAGCCCATGTCGAGCATGCGGTCGGCTTCATCGAGCACGAGGATCTCGAGATGCGACAGGTCGATGGTCTTCTGCTGCATGTGATCGAGCAGACGCCCGGGCGTGGCGACCACGATATCGATGCCGCGGCGCAGCGCGTCGATCTGCGGATTGATGCCGACGCCACCGAACATCACCGTGGACTTCAGCTTCAGATACTTGCCGTAAGCGCGCACGCTTTCCTCGACCTGCGCGGCGAGTTCACGCGTGGGCGTGAGGATCAGCGCGCGGACCACGCGCTTGCCCGCGGCGGTCGTCACCGGCGGCATGGTGTCGAGGCGTTGCAGGATCGGCAGCGTGAAGCCGGCCGTCTTGCCGGTGCCGGTCTGCGCGCCGGCGAGCAGATCGCCGCCGTTCAGCACGGCCGGAATCGCCTGCAACTGGATGGGAGTAGGGGAGATGTAGCCGAGTTCGTTGACAGCCCGGACCAGCGGTTCGGACAAGCCGAGGGAATCAAAAGACATAAAAGCTCTTTGCAATGCAGTATCGCGAACGGCGAATGCGCAGCCCAAAGGCGCGCATTCGAGGCCAAAGCCCAGGTCCGGTCGCAGGGAAATCGGCGGCACACGCCAGCGCGTGCCGAATGCTTCAACGCGCTATCAAGACACGTTGACTGGCTTTAAGTTGCACTTCGCCGTCGTGGGGTGTTACGCGACGTAGCGCGCAACACTGACGAATTGACACAGACTGCCCGCCAGTACGAACAGGTGCCAGATACCATGTCCGTGCCGGATGCGCTCGTCGTTGATGAAGAAGTAGATGCCGACGCTGTAGATGATCCCGCCGGCCACGAGCCATGCGGTGCCTGCGGCCGGTAAAGCTTCGACCAGCGGGCGGACGGCAACGAGCGCAAGCCATCCCATCAAGACATACAGCACCATCGATACGCTACGGGTGCGGCGCCCGAGCGTCAGTTCCTGCACGATACCCAGCACCGCAAGCCCCCAGCTTACCCCGAACAGGGACCAGCCCCACGGACCGCGCAAGGTGACGAGCGTGAACGGGGTGTAGCTGCCGGCGATCAGCAGGTAGATCGCCGAATGATCGCATTTCTGCAGGACCGCTTTCACGCGCGGGCTACGCACGCTGTGGTAAAGGGTGGAGATAGCATACAGCACGAGCAGCATCGCGCCGTAAATGCTGAAACTGACGACCTTGTACGGATCGCCTTGCAGCGCGCCCATCGTCACGAGCGTAGCCAGCCCCGCCACCGACAGCACCGCGCCGACGAGGTGGGTAATGCTGTTAAAACGCTCACCGACATGCACGACATTTTCTCCTACCGGTCGAGGGGCGCCATTGTGCACGACCCTATCCGGCCCTGGTCCTGAAAAGCGAAGGGCGCGGCCGCGATTTCCGCAGGCCGCGCCCTCCTTACCGCTTGCGTCGCTCAGTCGAGCGGTGCAGACCGCAGATCGGCCACCTGTTGCGGCGACACGGCTGAACCGTGGTTACCCCACGACATACGGATGTAGGTTACCACTGCTGCGACTTCCTGGTTCGACAGCGATTGAGCGAACGGCGGCATGCCGTACGGCTTCGGATTGCCATCCGTGCTCGGCGGATAGCCGCCATTCAACACCATGCGGATCGGATTCACCGCCGACGGCATCTGGATAGACTGGTTGTTGGCCAGCGGCGGGAAGTTCGGCGGTTGGCCGAGACCGTTCGCTTCATGGCACTTCGCGCAGTTGTCCGAGTAAATCTTCTGACCTTGCTGCAGCAGTTCCGTGCCGAACTGGGCCGAGGTTTCCAGCTGCAGGTTTTCCGGCGCTTCGCTCTTCTGCGGAATGGTCTTCAGATACGTGGCCATGGCCTGGATGTCGTCATCCGACATGTACTGCAGGCTGTTGTGAACCACTTCGGCCATCGGACCGAACACCGCGCCGCGTTGCGACACGCCATTCTTCAGCAGATCCTGGATGTCCTTGATGTCCCAGTCGCCGAGACCCGCTTCCTTGTTCGACGTGAGCGACGGCGCGTACCAGTTCTGCAACGGTATCAGGCCGCCCGCGAAGGCTGCGGAGTTCACCGGGCCGCCCATGGCGTTGATCGAGGTGTGGCACATGCCGCAGTGGCCGAGGCCTTCGATCAGGTACGCGCCACGGTTCCATTCGACCGATTTGGTCGGATCCGCCTTGTACTCGCCTTCACGGAAGAACAGCGTGCGCCAGCCGATCAGCAGGTTGCGGTTGTTGAACGGGAATTTCAGTTCGTGCGGACGGCTCGGCACATTGACCGGCGTGACCGAGCGCAGGTACGCGTAGATCGCATCCGAATCGGCGCGCGTGACCTTCGTATAGCTCGTGAAGGGGAAGCCCGGGTAGAGCAGGCTGCCGTCCTTCGAGCGGCCGGTGTGCAGGGCGCGGTAGAAGTCGTCCTGGGTCCACTTGCCGATGCCGTACTGGTCGTCAGGCGTGATGTTCGGCGTGAACATCGTGCCGAACGGCGTAAGCATGGGCAGGCCGCCGGCGAATTCCTTGCCGCCGCGCACCGTGTGGCAGGCAATACAGTCGCCGGCGCGGGCGAGGTACTCGCCCCGCTGGATCAGGGCAGCCTGGTCCGCGGGCGTGGCCGCCATGGCGCTGCCGTTATGCAGGTGGTCGCCGCCCGACCACAGGACGGGAACGAGGGCAGCAGCCGCAGCTACGACAACTGCCGAAAGGGCGAACAAAGACTTGCGTTTCATTTGGTCATCTCTCCCGGTGCCTTATTGCGGTTCGCTGCCGCAGGCAAGCGGAGTCTTCATCGAACGGGCCGGAGCCGGCACCGGATTCTGCGGAGCCGTCTGGGTGGACAACCATGAAGCGACGGCATTCACGTCGTCATCGGTCAAGCGGGTGGCGATGGTGTGCATGCAGTCAGGGGCGATGGCGTGCCGTGAACCCGAACGCCAGCCGCCGAGCTGCGCGCTGATGTAATCAGCATGCAGACCGACGAGCCCCGGGATCGCCGGTTCCATGCCGGTCAGCGACTTGCCGTGGCAAGCGGCGCAAGCCGGAACCTGCTTCGATGCGTCGCCATGCAGCACGATGTCCTGGCCGCGCGCCAGCGTATCCGCCGACACCGTCGGCTTGGCCGGCGGCGGGTAGGGCGGGCGCTGCTGCGAGAAGTACGCCGCGATCTGATGAAGGTAGTCGTCCGAGAGATACGTGACGAGGTAGTTCATGGGCGGGTACTTGCGACGCCCTTCGCGGAAATTCTTGAGCTGGTTGTACAGGTAGTCAGCCGGCTTGCCCGCGAGGCGTGGGAAGTAATCGTTGTCCGTGCCCTGACCGTGCGTGCCGTGGCAGGCCGCGCAAGCCTGCACGCGCGCTTCCATGGTGTCCGGAGTCTTGGGTTGAGTCTGCGCTTTCGCAGTGCTAAAGACGCCTGCGGCTGAGATCAGCAGCAGGGCAAGCAGCGGGCGGAAAATGCGTCTAGAAGACACGCGTAACTCCATCAAATTCGGGGACCCGACCGAACTTCGAGCGGCTCGGCTTGAGGGCAACGGGGGCTGCGGCGACGCAGCATTCTATCATCGCTGACTGATGGTGACTATTTGCCACAGGCTGCATGGTTCCCCTCGTAAACGCCGATGTGACAGTTTCGCACAGTGTGTTCGAGCATGTCCCAGATGCGTCCCGGGTCGGTCCTGAATGCCGTAGACGGACAATCGGATTGAACCGGCGCGCACGTGGACCATCGAAGCGTACACTCCCGGGGCGCCGGTGTCTTGCTGCGCCGCGCGCAACTCTCATCTCCGTTCTTTCAACAATCAACCGCCTTTCATGAAGCTATCCGATTTCTCCCGTTCAACGCCGCAGCCACTCGCTGCGGGACGCTATACCTTCCAGTGGACCGCGGCCGCGACCGCCGGTCATCGTACGCAAGGCATTCAGGCGTTCACTGTCCAATGAGAGTCGACGGATTGTGGATCGGGCAGGTCGCCATGGCCGCGCTCATGAATGTCGCATTTGCGTTTGCCGTCGGTTCGGCGCTGCTTGGCGCGTGGCTCGCCAAAGATGCCCAGGCTAAGGCCGCGCCTGCGCGGCCCGCATGGTTGCGTGCGCAACGCTCGATGCTCACGGCCACTGTCGTGCTGGTGCTCGCCGATCTCGGCTGGCTGCTGTATCAGGCCGCGGCGATGAGCGGCAGCACCTTGCCGCAGGCGTTCGGCGTCATCCCGACGGTGCTCGCGCAGACGCATGTCGGCTATGCGTGGAGCGTGGCCTTCGTCGGCGCGCTGGTGTTGCTGCTGACCGCGATGTCGTCTCATGGGAGCACCGCGCGCAATGCGCTGCTGTGGCTGGCGGTGATCGCGATCGGCGCGGGCAAGGCATCGCTCGGACATGCGGCCGATGCCGGCCCGGCGTCCGCCGCGATCGGTGTGCACACCTTGCACGTGCTGGCCATCAGCGTGTGGGGCGGGCTCGTCGTGACGGCCGGCTTCACGGTGCTGCCGGCGCTCGGCACGTCGACCGCGCGCGGCATCCTGATCCGCACGGCCATGCAGGTTTCGAACGTGTCGCTGGTCGCGGTGCTGGCGGTGCTGCTGACGGGGATCTTCAACGCAGTGCGGGGTTCGGGCGGCTCGTTCGAGGCGATCCAGATCAGCACGTGGGGACACGTGCTGATCCTCAAGCTTGCGCTGGTTGCGCTGGCGGTGGTGCTCGGCGGGTTGAACCGTTTCCTGGCGCTGCCGCGCCTACGCCGCACCGCGTCGACCATGGACGCGCACACCTTCACCAACGTGCTCTACCTCGAAGCGCTGGCGATGATTGGCGTGTTCATTGCGGCCGCCGCGCTGTCGCACAGCGTGCCGGCGTACGTCGCGCTCGGCTGAGTGCGCGGCTTGAGACGAGCGGCGAACGCCCGACCGCACCCGCCCCCTCGTTGCCACGCAAAAAAGCGCTGCACAGCATGACTGTGCAGCGCGAACACACGCGGTCGCCCGGCAGGAGCCGGTTGCCCGGGTACTGCCCGTTAAGCCGCGAGTGCGTTGGGCACTCGCTCCAGCATCGTTTCAGGAAACATCTCCTGGTGTAGTTCGCCGCCGTCGTCGAACCATTGACAGATTAGCCAGGTCCCCGGCGCAAACACCACCGGGCCGACCCATGTGGCCGTCATCTGGCGGCCACCCGATTTGAGCGTCAGCAAGTCGCCGCCTCGGTATGTTGTTCGTTTTGACAGAAACATCGTATCCATCCGTTCGGTCATCTATCCAATTCGTTTGCGTGGCTCGCCCGGCGCGTCCGGCCGCCTGAAGCGCCCGCGCAGTCAGGCGCAATCAGACGCAGTCGAAAGCCGTCAAAAGCACTCCACCCGCTTCGCGCGATTTATTCGAAGCCCAGCTTGTGGCCAAGGATCGGCGCGCAAAACAGCGCGATCGCGCAGCCGCTGACCTTGCCTTCGAACTCGGCGGCAGCGGCGTGCGAGCCGTACAACTGGGTCAGCAGGTCGAACAGTTGCGGTGCGCAATAAATCACGGCGGCCGCGAGGAAACACTTCTCCACCGTGGAGATGCGCCAGCCGCGTTGAAACGCCATCACCGCACCGATCACGCGCAGTACGCCGAACACCACCAGCGCGCCAACGGCCGCCTGTTCGCGGATCAGATAGTCAGGGAGAAATTCGCCCATGATTGCCTCTCGCATCGTCTTTTGTATGCGTAGAAGCAAAGACTGGGCCAAGCAAATGGCGAGTGCCTGAGTGGTACGCTGAAAGCCTTGTCTGGTAAGGCTTTCAGACGTGATGCGAGGGATGCGGAGGATGCCGGAACAGCGTTTTTCGGCGGATTCGGTCCGGGATGTTACGTAACTGAGACGCGAGAGCCTCGACGGGCCGTAACATCCGCGGATAAATCTCGCTGGCCTAGCGGATCCGTTCGATCCGGCCGACCAGAAACAGATACGACAACGCGCCCACCACGCCGACCGAGCTCATGAACACGAGGGCCGGCGCGAAGTCGTTGCCCTTGACCAGCAGGCCGATCACGATGGGTACGCAGATCGACGACAGGTTGCCCATCAGGTTGAACATGCCGCCCGTGAGACCGAGCAGTTCTTCTTTCGCCATGGACGAAACAAGCACCCAGGTGATCGACGAAAAGCCGCTGCCGAAAAACGCGATGGCCATGAACAGGATCACCATCGAGGGACTGTCGACAAAGTTGGCGCCCACGATGGCCGTAGACAGCAGCAGCCCTGTGACGATCGGCACTTTGCGCGCGACCGTCGCTGAGACGCCGCGCCGGATCATCGTATCGGAGATCAGTCCTGAGGCCAGAATGCCGACAAAAGCGGCCAGAAACGGCACGGCCGCCATGAAGCCGGCCTTCAGAAAGTCCATGTGGCGGTACTTGACGAGGTAGGTGGGAAACCACGTCAGAAAGAACCAAAGCGTCGAGGTCACGGCGATCTGGCCGATGTAAATGCCCCAGAGCTTGCGGTTGCCGAGCACGGCGCGCCAGTCGGCGGCACTGTAGCGTATTTGAGACGCCGCGCGGTTCGTACTGAGTTCGACGAGGCCGCCGCCGCGGCGAATCGTGTCGAGTTCCGCCTGGTTGATGCCCGCCGCCTCGGACGGCTCGCGATACAGCGCGTACCAGACCAGCGCCCACACCACGCCGATCAAGCCCGTGAGGATAAACACGCCATGCCAGCCGAAATGCTGCTGGGTGAGGACGAGCGCAGGCGTCAGGAAGGCGAGGCCCACGTACTGCCCGGAGGTATAGACGGCAATGGCGCGGGCTCGCTCGCTATCGGGGAACCATGTGGTGACGATCCGGTTGAGCGTCGGATAGGCCGGCGCTTCGAGCACGCCGAGCAACACGCGCAAGGACAGCAGCAGCACAAAGGCGCTGGCAAAACCTTGCAGGAGAGTGGCCAGCGACCACAGTCCAATGATCAGCGCCATCATCCGGCGCGGTCGCGTCCGGTCCACCAGCATGCCGCCGGGAATCTGCAGCAACGCGTACGACCAGCCGAAGGCGGAAAACACCAGACCCATGTGGGCCGGATCGAGTTGCAGGTCCTGCGCGATGGCGGTGGCGGCAATCGACAGGTTGCTGCGGTCCAGATAGGTGACGACGACGGTGATGAACAACATGACCAGCAGGCGGTGGCGTTTGCCGGTTGCGCCTTGTACTTCAAACGTACTTGTCTGCACTCACCACTCCTGCTTTGTGTTGCGCGACAGGCTTGCGCGCCAGGCGTGACGCTTCAGCCCGACGCAAAAACGCCGCCCGCAGGCGGCGTTTCATCACAGATTTACCATTCGGCGACGCTGCCGTCCGTATGGCGCCACACCGGATTGCGCCAGCGATGGCCGATCTTCGCCATTTCGCGAACTTTCTCCTCGTTGACTTCGATGCCAAGCCCCGGGCCTTGCGGAATCGACACGAAGCCGTCTTCGTATTTGAAGACTTCGGGGTTCTTGATGTAGTCGAGCAGGTCGTTGCCCTGGTTGTAGTGGATGCCCAGGCTCTGTTCCTGGATGAACGCGTTGTAGCTGACGGCGTCGATCTGCAGGCAGGTCGCCAATGCAATCGGGCCGAGCGGGCAGTGCAGCGCGAGCGCCACGTCGTAGGCTTCAGCCATCGACGCGATCTTGCGGCACTCGGTAATACCGCCCGCGTGGGAGGCGTCCGGCTGGATGATGTCGACGTAGCCACCCGCGAGGATGTGCTTGAAGTCCCAGCGCGAATACAGGCGCTCGCCCAGGGCGATTGGCGTATTGGTCTGATTGACGATGTCGCGCAGCGCCTCGGCGTTCTCCGACAGCACCGGCTCTTCGATGAAGAGCAGCTTGTACGGATCGAGTTCCTTGGCGAGCACCTTGGCCATCGGCTTGTGCACGCGGCCGTGGAAGTCCACGCCAATGCCGATATTCGGTCCAACCGCTTCACGCACGGCCGCGACGTTGTTGATGACCCCCTGCACCTTGTCGAAGGTATCGATGATCTGCAGCTCTTCCGAGCCGTTCATCTTCACCGCCTTGAAGCCGCGCTCCACCACGGCGCGCGCATTGTTGGCGACGTCGCTCGGACGGTCGCCGCCAATCCACGAATACACCTTGATCCGGTCACGCACCTGCCCGCCCAGCAGCGCATGGACGGGCACGCCATGATGCTTGCCCTTGATGTCCCACAGCGCCTGGTCGACCCCGGCAATCGCGCTCATCGTGATCGGGCCGCCGCGATAGAAGCCCGCGCGGTACATCACCTGCCAGTGGTCTTCGATCAGCAGCGGGTCTTTGCCGATCAGATAGTCGGACAGCTCTTCGACCGCCGCCGCGACCGTATGCGCGCGGCCTTCGACGACCGGCTCGCCCCAGCCGACGATGCCCTCGTCGGTTTCAATCTTGAGGAAACACCAGCGCGGCGGAACGATGAAGGTTTCGAGCTTGGTGATTTTCATGGTGCGTCTCTCCTTGACCCTGCGAGGCCATTCCTTGAGTGGCGGATGCCGCAGGACGCGAATGCATCCAGCGGCGCGATATCTGAGGAGACACATGCTACAACAAAATCGCCTTTAAATACTATTAATAGTACTATTGGTGATGGATCGCATGACGAACTCCGGATAGGAGTTGTGACCGGGATGCCGGATAATCGCGGTCGTTTCGACAATGAAGAGCGCCGGAAGACGGCGGGGAGAGCACTTATTCAGCACGATCTGCACGGGCGCGTCGCCCATCTGCTGGCCACCGCCATTCTGCGCGGCGACTACGCGCCGGAGACTATCCTGCCGCGCGAAGCCGAACTCATGGAGACCTTCGGCGTGAGCCGCACCGTGCTCAGGGAGGCGCTACGCACGCTGACATCCAAGGGGTTGATCGAGTCGCGTCCACGGGTCGGCACGCGGGTGCGTTCGCGCGAAGCATGGAACCTGCTCGATGTGGACGTGCTTGACTGGTACTCGCGCGTGGCCGAACCGATGGCCTTCGCCCTCAAGCTGCAGGAAATGCGCGAGATGATCGAGCCGTACGCGGCGGGACTGGCGGCGGCCTCGCATGGCAGCGAGACGTTCGCCGCGCTCGAAGCGGCGCATGCGGCGATGGTGGCGGCGCGCAATGTCGACGAGTGGGTGCGTGCCGATCTGCGCTTTCATCTGAGCGTGCTGACGGCGTGCAGCAACGAATTGCTGATTCCGCTGGGCACGTTGATCGAGCGCACGCTCGAAGCCCAGTTGCGCCTCAACGCGCGGCGCGCGGAGGTCTACAACGCATCGCTCGCCGAACATACGGCGGTGTTCGAAGCCATCCGCGCCCGCGACGCGGCAGGCGCGCAGCAAGCCATGGCCGGCTTGCTCGGCGTGACGCGGCGGCGGATCGAAAGCTGACCGCGCGGTGTGCCGGCGGGCTATCCGGCTAGTCCATCGCCGCGTGGGCGACCGAAGCGTCCGGCGCTTTGTGCGACGGACGAATCAACAGCAACAGCGGCACCACCAGCAGCGTGGCCACGAACATCAGCTTGAAGTCGTTGAGATACGCGATCATCGCAGCCTGTTGAGTGATGGAAGCGTTCATCACCGCGATGTCGTAGCGCGATCCGTGCTCCAGCATGGGCTGCATGAGCGGATTGAAAATATTGACGTTCGCGGCCAGGTCCGCATGGGCGACCTGGGTGCCGCGCGTCATGAGCGTCTGCACGATAGAAATGCCGATACTGCTGCCGATATTGCGCATCAGGCTGTAGGTTGCGGTGCCGTCGGCGCGCAGCGCGGGCGAGAGGGTGGAAAACGTCAATGCGCTCAGCGGCACGAAGACAAGACCGAGTCCGAAGCCCTGGATCACGCCCGGCCACACGATATCCGAGGCGGACAGCACGATCGTGTAGTTCATCATCTGCCACAGGGCGAATGCGGAGATCAGGAACCCCGCGAGCAACATCAGGCGTGCGTCGATGTGCTTCAGCAGACGTCCCGCGCACAGCATGGCGATCATCGTGCCGGCGCCGCTGGGTGCCGTGACCAGACCGGTCGTCGCGACAGGATAGTTCATCAGGGTCTGCAACATCGGCGGCAGGAGCGCCCGCGTCGCGTACATCACCGCGCCGATCACGAAGATGAAGAACGTGCCGGTGGCGAAATTAGGGTCTTTCAGCAGCTCGTATTTGAAGAACGAGAGCTTGCCGACCGTCGCCGTATGCGCGAGAAAGAACGCGAAGCTGATGGACGCCAGCAGCGCCTCGATCACGATCTCGTTCGAGCCGAACCAGTCGAGCTGCTCGCCGCGGTCGAGCATGGCCTGCAATGCGCCGATCGCCAGAGCCAGCGTCGCAAAACCGAAGGCGTCGAACTTGACGTCATGACGCGGTGCCTTGCTCGGCAGAAACGTCAGGACCCCGAAGAGCGCGAACGCGCCGATCGGCAGGTTGATGAAGAACACCCAGCGCCAGTTATAGCTGTCAGTGAGCCAGCCTCCGAGCGTCGGCCCGAGAATCGGCCCGACCATCACGCCCATGCCCCACACGGCCATGGCCTGGCCCTGCTTCTCGCGCGGATTGATGTCGAGCAGGATGGACTGGGACAGCGGCACCAGCGACGCTCCAAAAATCCCCTGCAACAGGCGCGACGCGACGATCTGGGTCAGCGTTTCAGACAGACCGCACAGTGCCGAGGCGATGGTGAAGCCGGCAATTGAAAACGCCAGCAGCCGCTTGACGCTGACACGGTCGGACAGCCAGCCGGTGAGCGGCGTGGCGATCGCGGCGGCGACGATATACGACGTCAACACCCAGGTGATTTCGTCCTGCGACGCGGACAGTGTGCCCTGCATGTGCGGCAGCGCCACGTTCGCGATGGTGCTGTCGAGCGTCTGCATCAAGGTGGCGAGCATGATCGACACGGTGATCATGGGCCGGTTCAGCGCGACAGCGGAATTCCCGGACATTGAGGGCGACGACATGGGCAAACCGCGCAGGCGGCGAGTGGGAATTGTGGTCTGAATGGATAATAAGCATGCTTAGTATATAGATGACGGCGCCGCGCGAATACCAGGAACTGTACGGGTACGACGCAAGGTGAACTGGCGTGGGTCGCGGCTTTTGTTCGGTGCCTGCTTAGCAAGGGCTTTCGTATAATCACCCGATGACAACCCAATTCGAAGAGCGCTTCGGCTTCCTGATTTCGGACGTGGGCCGCCTGACCGGCAAGCGCTTCGACGATCTCGCCAGATCAACGGTCGCTTTGACGCGCGCGCAATGTCGCGTGCTGGCTTATCTCGCGCACTACGGCGACGTCAATCAGGCGCGTCTGGCGGACCTGCTGGAAGTCGCGCCGATTTCGGCCGGACGTCTGCTGGACCGCATGGAGGAAGGCGGGTGGATCGAGCGCGGAAGTAATCCGGAGGACCGCCGCGAGCGGCAGGTGCGCATGACGCCCAAAGCGGAGCGCGCGCTCGGCAAGGCGCGCAAGGTCGGTGACGAAGTGGCCGCGGAGGGCTTGAGCGGCTTCACTGACGACGAGGCGAAACAGTTGATCGCCTTGCTGCAACGGGTGCGAGGCAATCTCAGCAAGATTGTGGATCGCTGAGAGAGAGGGCGGGCGCGGTGCGGGCGGCGGACTAATTTCTTGCGCGTTCGTCCACGCAGGAGGGAAGCGTCCCTGCTACATCCAGAGTTTGCGCGGGACGGGCAGCCACCGTGCAGCCGGCGGCGCAGGCACGTTCGTTCCGTGTCGGGGAGCCGCCAGACGCTTCATCAGTAATGAATCGATGACGGACTCCAGCTTTTCAAGTTCGACCGGCTTGCTCATGAACACATTCCAGAGCGCCGATTGTTCCGCGGGCGGCGTCCGGCCCGACGCCATCACCACCGGAATCTGGGCGAGCGCCGGATAGCATTTCAGCCGCTGGCACAATTCCACGCCGTCGGTGCCGGGCATATTCCAGTCGGTGACGATCAGATCAGGGAGATATCGGCTCGCCTGCACGAGTGCTGCGTTGCCGTCTGCCGCGACGATCACGTGATAGCCGCGCTCTTGCAGCACGAGCCTGAACAGCCAGAGCGAATCGATCTCGTCGTCGACGAGCAGGATAGTGGACATGATTGCGACCTGGGATGCCTACCGGGGTGTCTACCCGCGATTCCGCAACAACCATGCCGCCAGGCGGACCGTCCGCTTGCGGCGCGCTGATCGTCAGTCCGTCTGCGCAATCAGGCGTGCCAATTGATCTCCCGACACCGGTTTGGCCACGTGACCGTCGAAACCGGCTTCCGTGGCGGCTTGCCTGTCGGCCTCGCTTGCGTAGCCGGTCAGCGCGATCAGGCGGGTCTTGGCGAGAGCCGCGTTGCTGCGCAGGAGGCGTGCGAGTTGCATGCCGCTCATGTCCGGCATGGAGACGTCGATCAACGCGAGGTCCGGGACAAAATTTTCAATCGTGGCCAACGCGTCCGCGCCGCTATACGCGGTCCGGACAGTATGCCCGTCCATCTCCAGCAACATGGCGAGGGCGTCAATGGCATCGGCCTGATCGTCGACGAGGAGGATCTGTTTGATGATTTGCGTCATTCCGTAGGAGTAGATCAGTCGGATGGAGAGGCGCTAGCGCCAGAGTTTTTGCATCAGTGCGAGGAGTGCGACCGGCGGTGTGCCTTTACGGCAGTAACCGTCGAAGTTATGGCGCGCGGTGCCGGTTTCGCGGACATGGTCGTCGTCGAGCGATGTGAAGGCCACGATGGCGAGATTCTTCGTAGGCAGATACGCGCGCAATGCCTGCGCGGTTTCGAAGCCGTCGCGCTCGGGCATCATGATGTCGAGCACGACTACATCCGGAACCCAGTCCCGTACGCAGCGCAGCGCTTCGCCGCAGCCGATGGCGGTGCGCGTTTCCACGCCTTCGTACGATAGATAGGTCGCAAGCGCTTCGGCGGCGTTAGCGTTGTCGTCGACCACCAGCACGCGAGGATGCGCATTCAGCACGCGAATCTTGCGTGCGCTCCAGGTTTGACAGAGGGACTGGACTTGGCTCAATTCGTGAACACCTCGTAGTGCAGGGCCGTAAGCGGGCATATCGCAGGGGCAGCAAGCCGCATGCCACGACGGCACGAACGCGCAGGACGGTGTCTAGAACGTCCGGCACTTCGCCGTCTGGTGCTGGCCGCGCACAGCGTACCGGGCCGATTCAGGGGCGCGTAAGCGCTCAAACTGGAGATCGGTTACCTTTGCAGAGTTGTTCGATCGTAGTCAGAAACATTGTCATCGGCGCGGGCTTTTGCAGGCAGGCATTCCACGTTTGCACCTCTTCGGCACAGGGCGGCGCGGCTGAATGGACGAGGATCGGTACGCGGGCGAGATCGGGGTGGGCCTTCAGTTGGCGGCATAATTCGGCGCCGCCCATCAAGGGCATCATCCAGTCCGTGATTACCAGATCCGGGACGTTTTGCTTTAGACGCTCCAGCGCTTCGAAACCGTTGCGTGCACAACAGACCGTATAACCTGCGTCGAGCAGAATGATCTGCCAGGCCGCGAGAATTTCCGGTTCGTCATCCACAAGCAGAATCGAGTGCATTTGCAATGGCCAGTTCGTAAGCGTCGTCCAACCGTTAATGACATGCAAAAGCCGTTCCACTGCGATGGGTTCGACCATAATGACGTCTTTCGGGCGGCCCCCGCGAGACCTGCGAGTGGCTGCCGAACCCATGCTGCACAGGATTGTGCGAGAGCCTGGCCCGACCGGATGGCTCGCGGATTGCCGGACGGAGGCGTGATTTTCGGGCGGCGCGGGCTGTATTCGATACGCGCAATGTCGATCCCTGTTGTAAAAACGTTACTCACAAAGTGGCCGTTATGACCGACACACCCAAAGGGCCCCTGCGCGGGTTCGCCGATTTTCTCCGCAATGAGCAGGTCCGTTTGACCGGGCAATGGATGAGACAGGTTTTCGGCGACGAAGACCTGATCGAGGCCGACAAGCTCACGTACGAGCAGCTCGCGGATCATCTCCCGGAGATTCTCCATGGACTGTGCGCGGCGCTCGACGCGGAGGATCTCGAGCAGGTCGAACCGGCCATCGAGCGCAACGCGCGCATGCACGGGCTGGTGCGCTGGCGGCAGGGTTACCGGATCGAGGAACTGGTGCGTGAGCTCGATCTGTTTCATCAGACGTTGGCCGACGCCCTCGACGCATTCGCCGACAACGAAAGCGGGTTCACGCGTCGCCACGAGAAACGGGCGCGGCGTCTGATTGCCGAAGCGCTGAGCTTTGTCACCTTGACGTCGATACGCGAGGTGGTGAGCGAGCGCGACCGGAAAATCGACGAGTACACCGGCAAGCTCGAACGCGCCAATCACGAATTGAAGCTGAACCAACGCCTCGTCAGCGATCTCCATGAGTCGCGCATGCAGATCACCCGCAGCGTCGTGCATGACCTGCGCAATTTCCTGAATGCGTTCTCGGTGGCTTTGGCGCTGGTCGCACGTGCGCCGGCCAAGGCGGAGACCGCGTTGACGCTGGCAAACCGGCAGGCCACGGATATGAAGCAACTGGTCGATCAGATGGTGGAGTATTCGGTCGTGCTGGGCGATAACACGTCGCCGGTAGTGGAGCCGTTCGATGTGAAGACGCTGTTCGATGAACTGGTCACTTCGTGCCGGCCCGCTATCGAAGCGAAGGGCTTGCGTCTGAAAGCGGATTTCGACACCCGCCTCGTCTCGGTGACCTCGAATCGCCTCAAGGTGAAGCAGGTTGCGCTCAATCTGCTGTCGAACGCGACCAAGTACACGGACGCGGGCGAAATCGAGTTGGCCATCAGCAGTGCGGGAGACGACGAGTGGTCGATGCGCGTCTCCGATACCGGTACCGGGATTGCGGCTTCCGATGCGGAGCGGGTGTTCGATGAGTTCGAGCGCGCGGCTGGCGACGATATACCGGGAACCGGGCTGGGTCTTGCGATCGTCAAGGAACTCTGCCGGGTTCTGCATGGGCAGATCCGCTTCGAGTCGCGTGAAGGCAGCGGTACGACGTTTGAGATTCGCTTTCCGCGTGAGCCTGGAGTGGCTAGATAGGGGGCGAAAAACGCTTCCCGCTTAACTGGATGACGGCAGCATCGTGGATAGGAATCCGAAATGGATTCGAACTTGCGGCGCCGTTATTGAGGTAGGACGGCTCGGGGTATGAATGTCTGTTCTCGATGCGGTTACTGCTGGGGCGGCACCGTCGAGTCATACGGCTGTACCAGCTCTGAACATGGGAACTCGCCGCTTGCCGAACCTGTTTTTGCATCCACGACAGGGTGGGTCTCATGGCAGGCAAACACGCTCGCATCCTTTTGCAGGTAGTAGACGGTAGTCAGTTGGCTCGGACTGCCTGATGACGCGGCGTGGTCCACCGCAACAAGTTTGTAGCCACTCTGGATCAGGGTCGCGAATGTAGTCGAGGTCTCTTTCCATTGCATGTCCGGCGCCGCGTAGGCGGATAGGGCGGCGAGGGAGAGAACGGCAGTGGCGGCGAGATTCTTCATTCGTGGGTTTTATCCAAGTAAGGTGTTCATAG
Organism: Paraburkholderia sp. GAS41; assembly: GCF_050436545.1. Classification (NCBI taxonomy): domain Bacteria; kingdom Pseudomonadati; phylum Pseudomonadota; class Betaproteobacteria; order Burkholderiales; family Burkholderiaceae; genus Paraburkholderia; species Paraburkholderia sp. GAS41. The sequence continues at coordinate 175,927 of NZ_JBNDMK010000011.1, read as the reverse complement.
TCGACAGATGGGGCGGGGCGAAGGTTCACTTTGAAGCGAGCCGGCCGGTCTACATCAGACGGCGGTAATCGATACCGGAACGGTTCTTGAAGAAGCGCGGGTTGCCGGTTCATGAGATGGACCATGAACGGGTTGCCGGCGGGGAAAACAAAAAAGCCGCTGTCCTTTCGGAACAGCGGCTTTCTCTTGAAACTGGTGGCGAATCAGGGATTCGACAGAATCGAGCCCGGTTCATCGCTAAGCCTTTGATTTAAAAGACGTCGACTGTGTCTTGCTGACGCGCCGGTGGCGAATGTGCTGCACCTTTGTGAATGGATGTTGGTTCATATTAGCTGACATCGTCATTGCCGACAAAACTGCATTGGCGTCCTAGACTCTCGATCGCGGAGCAATGGCGCTCCGCCGGTTCTGTGATGAAAGGACATAATGAAAAAACCAATGGTCAGTAAAGTGGTCGCTCTTTCGATGCTTATCGGCACCGGCTCAGTTGCGCATGCGTTCGATACCGCTCAAGAGTCGCGAAAGCTGGAGCTTTGTCGCGCAGCTGGTAACTTGGCCGAAACTGGCTACCAGAATCGCGGCACCTATAACCCAAGCCCACTCGATGAAGAGATCAAACAGAGTGGCATTGGTGGAATTATGGAGTTCGCATACGACTATGGCCACGACGAGGCCGCTGATCAGCGAGACGCTCACATGGTTGCATTCGGCAAGTGCATAGACAACATAGAGCACGCTGCACGTCGCAGTCCGGGTAACTACATGACCGAGGACGAGGTCCGGCAATAAAACCTAGCGTTGAAAGGGAAGCGGAGCTATAAGGAGTGCAGGTTTTTTCACCCAATTGAGACAGCCTATGCCACCACCGCTCTAGGCGGGGTCTAGGACATCCGTTCTCCAAGGATAGTTCCACGACGGCGTCAAGCTCGGTTGTGACCAAAGAAATCCACGCGTTCTTGGTCGGGTGGTCACATCAATTCCCCGGGACCAGACTACAGCTGATTTCACTGCACAACCGAGCACGGATCGATGCGCGAAATGATCCCGGCGAGAGCGCTCCGCCGGTATCATGGCGGGATCATTTCGGTTCAACCGCGTCCAATAAGAGTGGGGCGGCTTGGTCCGCTATGTCGCGAGAGCGTTTTCAGACGAACATCGGGAGCGCTCGTTGCGTAGCGATTACGCTCATGACGGGGATGCGCAAATGGGGTTGGCAAACGATATCGAGGACGTTCGCAGCGGCATCAAAGCAGGGAGATTCACTAACGAGGCGTCAGTTTCCCAAGGCATAGTCCTTCGATTGTTAAATTCGCTTTCGTGGCAGACATACGATACTCGCGTGGTATGTCCAGAATATTCACTGTCCGGTCGCCGCGTTGACTACGCGCTTTGTCATCCAGCCGGAAGACCGATTGCGTTCATCGAGGTCAAGCAGATCGGGCAGAGCGATCGAGCGGAGCGTCAGCTATTCGAATATGCGTTCCACGTTGGAGTTCCGATGGCAATCCTGACGGATGGACAAGAGTGGAACTTCTTCTTGCCCGGTGAACAGGGAGATTATGGGGAGCGGCGCGTATATAAGTTGGACATAGTCGAGCGTGACATTCCGACATGCGTAGCTCGGCTCGAACGCTACTTGAAACACGAATTCGTCGCCTCCGGGGCGGCTCTAGATGCAGCGAGAGAAGACTACCGCAACGTTGCCAAGGAGCGGCAGATCGTCGCCGCACTGCCGGACGCATGGGAACGACTCGTGTCCGACGAAGATGAATTGCTTCTGGAAATAGTCGCTGACCGTGTGGAGAATCTTTGTGGGTTCAAACCCGACCCGGATACCGTGGCAAAGTGGCTGAAGCAACGGTTAGCGAGCGCAGCGCCGCGAAGGGAGATCGGGGCAGTTCGTGAGCAGCCTTCGTTTCCTCAAAAATCGACCAAAACACTGGCTTTTGCCCCGCCGACTACGAGCGCTTCAGGCAACCGAGTAACTCGTCAACCCGCATCGCCTTCGTCCTCCGTCGGTTTTGTGCTTGATGGGCGGCACTATCCAGGCCGAAACGCGTGCGACGTGATGGTTCAGGTATTCGAGGCAATGGTGCTGAAGGACGTGTCATTTGCCGAAAGGTTCGCGGCGTTGCCGAAGCACGGGCGGACTCGTCGATATCTGGCGCGCACGGCGGACGAACTTTACCCGGGGCGTCCAGACCTTTGCCGGGAGCATTCAATCAAGTTGAAAACCGGTTGGTGGGTAAGCACGAATCACAGCCGCGCTACGATCAGCCGAATTATCGAAATGGCATGCGACGTAGTCGGCTTGCGATTCGGCTCTGATCTAGCCGTCAATTTGGGTGAATAAGTGACGCGCTCTGCGAAGACCTTCGCTCGTGACGATCCGACTTGCAGTCTGCTTCTTTCTCCTCTTGTGTTTAATGCATTTAAATCCTTCGGGTAGGTGAGGTGCAAAGCTCCCCCTAACCCCAGGCGAGAGCGTTGGGGTTAGATGGTGCGCCTGACCGACCCGAAGGCAAGCCTTCGGTATAGGTTCCGTTCTTCCTCAGTCATAGCCACAGCTGTGTGTTGAGCGGTCGAGTGGACTGAGGTCCGGCGCCCGTCGATCGCTCTCACTGACACGGCCTGCGGCGACCCTTTCGAGCCAGCTCCGCCGTTGGGATTGCGTCAGATTCCTTCTATCCCGATGCAGTTGAACTGCAGCCGCGCCCGAACGTATGGATGCCGATAAAGCGCGACGCAACGTTATAACATGCGACGCAATGAAAGCTCAACGCCATGTCCCGGAGTAACTATCACTTACGCGAGAAGTATTTTAGAGGATTCACTCTAGCCTCAATCTATCGTTAAGCCCTGCTCCAGTGAGAGTGTTGCGGAAACCCCGGAAAGGCTATCAGTAGCCTTGGCCTGCTTATTTGGTAGTCCTACGATCACAACCTCTTACACATCATCGGGAGGTTTACATGATCGTTGGCTACGCACGCACGTCGACTCGCGAGCAGGTTGCCGGATTTGAAGCGCAAATACGAGCGTTAGAGGCCGCTGGTTGTGAGCGGGTCTACCGTGAGCAGGTTAGTGCTCTCAAGAGTCGCCTGCAGCTCGCTACAGCGCTTGAATTCGTTCGAGACGGGGACACGTTCGTTGTGACCAAGCTGGACCGCTTGGCTCGCTCGATGACCCATCTGTGCGAGCTTGTGGAGGTGTTGAAGACCAAGGACGTCACCTTGAAGATTCTGTCCATGGGCCTCGATAGCAGCTCACCGACCGGAACCCTGATGTTGAACATGCTCGGGGCGATTGCGCAGTTCGAACGGGAAATGATGCTGGAGCGTCAGCTTGATGGGATCGCTGCCGCTAAAGCAGCAGGGCGATACAAGGGGCGCAAACCTACCGCCCAAGCGAAGGCAAAAGACGTGACGCGACTGATTGCAGAGGGACTTACTCGCAAGGACGTCGCTACCCGGCTGGGGATTGGCGTGGCGTCCGTCTACCGGATCCTCGCCAATTCCACGGAAAAACAAACGCATGCGGGAAGTTAATGCAAGTGCCTTTATTCATGCCCGATCGGTTGCGCTGCGCCATTTTTGTATCTTGACGAGTGGCTCGGCAGACCGAAGAAGTGGCTGCCGAGGGCGTCGCGCTGGCCTTATGCTGCATAGTATCCTATGCGCACCGCTCTACGCTCACCCCAAAGCGACATGAACACAGCCCCTACACCACGATTCCAGATGGTCCGCATCCAGATTGCCGGATGGCTCTATAAAGTCTGGAATCTTGCGCGAGTCAAGGTTGGAAAAAAAGCGAACGACTTACGAAGCATTTGCATCGTATTTCTAGATCGAAAGATAAGAACAATGAATGGGAATTTTCTTATATATGGGAAGCGGGTAGAGGATGACGCATTGATAGGATACATAATCAACAAATTGATCATGACGCCCTGTTCAGAAGCGCAATTTGATGCTGCACTCGAACGACAATCACTAACAGGCAAGCTTATTATCCAGTGCGAACAGAACTCGGACATTCAACGTGTTCTGGCAATCTACTTTTCGTCGCTCGCCTTTATTCACAACATACTTGGCAACGAGGCAGATGGGGAAAAATACACAGCATTATCAGCGCATCACATGCCCTCGTTTGCACCGCTGCAGCCAAAAGACATTCAAAAGCAATACAGAAAAATCGTCAAGCAAACGAGAGCGATCTATAACGAAGTGGCTGAGCGATCAGCAATCAAATTTAGCCCAAGCGCGGCTAGTATCACCTCGGGATTCGGCATTGTCTCTGGGGTAATGATTGTGGCAGGGATTATATACACGAGCACATTGTTAGGTTCGATTGGTATAAAGACCAGTCTGTTTTTCAGCATATCGGACTATCTTTCTACTGCCCTTGATCAGATCAGACTCGCGATGGTCTCTGTTGCACTTTCTGTAGGGATGGTTTTTATGGAATTTCGTAGCGCCAGCATACAGCTCCCACGCACACGAACCAGCAAAAGAGCGAATATAGAGCGAGCCTTTTATCTAGCCATTATTCTATCTCTCATGGCAAGTGTAGCTTTTCACGCATGGAAGGGTGAAGTTGATCGAGACGGAATCGTGGCATTAGGGACAATTTTTGCATATAAAGTATCAAACAAGCTTTGTAATTGGTTCTTCCGCCCTAATGCAATCACCTTCATATACATTTCCGCGATCCTCGTATTCACTGCAAACACAACTGGATCACTATTAAAAGAAATAAATGACATTAAAAAAGGAAAATGGGAAAGTAGGGAAAAAATAACAATAGTCCCCAAACCGGATTCAAAAATAAAGACTGCCACGCTCATCCTAATCGATGCAAATTCAAATTACCTATTTGCAATAGATAAAAATTCGCACATCGCAACAGTCATCCCAAAAGACCAGATAGCCGAATTCGAAATCAAATAAGTCCAACAACCTGAGAGAACTAAAATGGGCATCAACTTGGCAATCATCGCTGGCGTCACAGATTATCCAAATGAGATCGGCGCGCTACCCGCATGCAAAAACGATGTCGACATCATGCAGCAGTTAATTGCAGGAACTGGGAAATTTTCCGAAATACACACGATCCCATCCGATGACGGGAAAGCGGTCAAGGCGCGAATAGCCGACATCGTCGCGAGATTTAAGAATGAGGAAATAGATGATCTATTCTTTTATTTTACGGGGCATGGAGAGTTCGTCGACGGAGAGTTTCGCTATTTAATGCGAGATTATTCTCGATCGAAACCTGCTCAAACGTCATTGTCAAATACAGAGCTAGATAATTTTTTGAGAAGCTTGCAGCCAAAATTAACCATTAAGGTTGTCGATGCATGCTACTCCGGTATGCCTTATATCAAGGATGGTTCCAATTTTAGCGATTATATGAAAGCGGCTACCGAGGCAACTTTCTCCAAATGTTACTTTCTCTTCAGCTCCCAAAGTGATCAAACTTCATGGGCCGGAGAAAACATAAGTGATTTTACAAAAGCATTCGTAAATGCTGTAGCAAATTCCGCTTTGGACTCGATTCGTTATGGCGATGTTATCGATACGATTTCTGATGCATTTCAGACTGCATCACAACAACGCCCGCTATTTGTGGTTCAGGCGGATTTTACGGAGATACTTGGAAATTTCTCGGAAACCGTAAGAATGGCCCTGAAAGAGCGGCTGATCGGCCTTTATGTCACGCCGACCGCACAGCAACCCGGAGCGAAAAAAATGTCATTGGCAGAACGTATTCGTGATTCGGCTCAAGAATACGTGTCAATGGATGATGCAATTTCCGTGATTGAAAACCTAAAAATCAATCTTTCTAAATTTAAACTTTCCGCCGATATTGCTTTATTTTTTTCCACGAGCGCGGAATCTCAAGATAGCTACCGTTCTGTTCCATCTCCAGAGGCTCTTGGAAAATGGTTGTCGAAATCAGATGGACAATATTTTGCCACTCCGATTTATGAGACTGAGACTTATGAGGTAGAGGCAAGCGATATTTTTTCGCTCATGTCCATTCAGAACGGTGGCCAGCGAAAGATGACCACGAAAACGAGACGTGTTATAGCGGGGGTAAATACGCAACTGCAGGGACTTCCCTTCGTTTCATTTTTCATCCTGCTTGACCCAAATTCACCGAATCTGACGCAATATGGCGGATGGCTTACTTATTTTTTGTCGAAAACAACCCTTCAGGCATTTTATTGCTTTTCTGTATTTAAGGAGGTAAATTGGGGAGAATATCGACCTGGGAAAACATCGGAGTGGGAGTCGGTTAATTGCAAATTGTCCGAGACCAGGGACGCATCGGCAATATCTGAGTCTTTCCTCGCAAAATTGGAAGAATTTGTCGAGAAAGACGTCATAGAGCGACTCGGGCTTGAACAACAGGAAATGGGCAGTAGCGGCGAGGCGCCCGTATTGTCTGCGCCCGAAGATGCGTAACATAAGGGCCGGCCATCCGCCCTTATACAAGAGTCAATTGCTGACAGGCTTGCTGGCCCTCCACCTGCGGTTGGTCTGTCAGGAGGGTTCGATTCTCAGCGCCCGCTCCAGGTCAAGGTGCTAGCCTGACACCGAAATGCCGATCGCAAACGAGCATCCTATTCGGCGCGCAGCTCATGGTCTGTTACTCAACCTGAACCGATCCATGTGCCTGCTGCCGGGGCACGTTTACAAGAGCAGGGCTGCGTAAGGAGCAAGTGCGGTCTCTACGGTCTCCGAAAGGGCGTTATGGTTGTATCGAAGCTTCGCGTATGTCTGCGAGTTCATGCCTCCAAACGCCTGCCCTTGTAGGGTGGAGCGATATTCCTCGGTCACCTTGGCAACCGCCAACGTGTTTGCGAATGTGTGCCGCATGCTGTGGAAGTAGGTCTGAGTGCCACTAGGGAGGTGGCCGCCGTCCCGGAGTTCCTTCATCCTGTCGCCGCCCCACTTGGTGATCTTGTGGCTCCACTTGATGCCGTCGCCTGCTGTCTTGCCGACATGCGGTTCCCATCCTGATTCGAAGGGGCGAACATATCCGGCGTTGCGCTGCTTCGTCAGGTAATCAATGAAGCCGTGTCGCACTAGAGCGCTATGAATCGGGACATTCCGCCAGCTGGATAGCTTCTTAAGTGATTTGCGGAGCACGCCGTCAGCATCTTCGGTCTCCGCAAACACCAGATACCAAACGCCGGTCTCCTTGTCGTGCTTCAGGTCGGTGTGCATGTTGACCTGGGCTAGCTCTTCGACGCGACAGCCCAGAAAAGCTGTTGCCACCGTCACCCAATACTTGTGGGGTTCGGTCACCCGGTAGCCCGCCGTATGGTCGAAGATCGCGCGCAGTTGGTCGAGCGAGTGCGCGTCGCGGTCCAGCGCCGCGGGCGCGGTGCGCTTTGGCTTCAACGTTGCAGCGGTGAGTTGTGGCAAACCCTTTCGGATGCGATGCCAGTTCAGGAACGCGCCGATAGTCGTGATGTAACCGATCTTGGTTTTGTCGTGCCGGGCGTTGTCGGCAAGTATAGTTTCCGCCAGCTTCACAAAACCGGCTTGGTCAATATCGAAGAGTGGGGTTGGGCCGCCCGCGTATTCCACCAGGTAGGCAAGTTTGGTCTTGTAGGCGGCACGTGTTGTCGGCTTTATATCTGCCTTTGTCATGTATTCAGCAACACCCTCGGCCAGAGTCGGGCCGGGGTTTTCTCTTGCCCTCTGGGCGTCTTGGAGTCTTGCGGGCTCTCGGAGTGCAGCCAAGCCCGCTACGGCCGTTTCAAGGGCTTTCTGTGCGGCTTCATGCTCGCCAGGCTCAGCTTCGATTCTGACGGCTTGCGGAAGCCCACGGAGGTCGAGCTTAATCTCGACCATGTAGTCGGTCTGAATGGTGTTGGGCTTCGGCATGGCGCGAAGTGAGGCGAAAAGTCGATCGGTCTGTGCCGCAAGGGCGCGGGCACGAATTATCGCCTCACGCCGGTCGGATGTGTCGAGCGATTTATAAATCTGGCGCTGTCGGATCGAGTCAAATAGGTCTGCGGGCACGCGCCGCCGAAAGTAGAAGACAGAATCGTGTCGTGATTTTTGCAGGAAGTTCGCCGTCATGGTGGGCCTGTGCTGCACGTTTGTGCTGCACCCGACACCGGCGCGATAAAACAAAAGCCCCTGATTCTTTCGAATCAAGGGCTTCCGTTGAAACTGGTGGCGAATCAGGGATTCGAACCCCGGACCTGCGGATTATGATTCCGTCGCTCTAACCGGCTGAGCTAATTCGCCTAAAGAAGAAGCGAGATTATGAAGATGGTGGCGGGCGCTGTCAACCCCCGCCGCCCAACATTTTTGTCCGCGCCGTCAGCCGTGGTCCAGGCTCCGGCCGCGGCCATCGCTCAATCCTTGGCGTAAATATCCGAGTCCTTGGTTTCCCTGACGAACAGCACGCCGATCACGAAGCACACCAGCGCGATCACGATTGGATACCACAGCCCGGAATAGATGTTGCCCTTCGCCGCGACAATCGCAAACGCGGTAGCCGGCAGGAACCCGCCGAACCAGCCATTGCCGATGTGATATGGCAGCGACATCGACGTATAGCGAATCCGCGTCGGGAACATCTCGACCAGCATCGCCGCAATCGGCCCGTACACCATCGTCACGTAGATCATCATGATGGTGAGGATCACCACGCTCATCGGCCAGTTAATCTGCGAGGGATCCGCCTTGGCCGGATAGCCGGCGGCCTTGAGCGTCGAGCCGAGCGACTCTTCGAAGGCCTTGCCCTGCGCCTTGGCGTCCGGCGCCTTGCCGTCGAACGTGTTGACCACCGAATCGCCTACCTTGATCTGCGCAAGCGTGCCCGCCGGCGCCGCGACGTTGTCGTAGTTCAGGCCAGCTTTCGAGAGCGCGCTCTTCGCGATGTCGCAGGACGAGGTGAACTTCGACGTACCGACCGGATTGAACTGGAACGAACACTCATCCGGATTGGCGATCACCACGATCGGCGACTTTTGCGTCGCGGCTTCCAGGGCCGGGTTGGTGAAGTGCGTCAGCGCCTTGAACAGCGGGAAGTACGTCAGTGCCGCGATCAGCAGGCCGGCCATGATGATCGGCTTGCGGCCGATGCGGTCCGACAGCGAACCGAAGAACAGGAAGAACGGCGTACCGATCAGCAACGCCAGCGCAATCAGGATATTGGCGCTCGAACCCGCAACCTTGAGCGTCTGCGTCAGGAAGAACAGCGTGTAGAACTGTCCCGTGTACCAGACGACGGCCTGACCAGCTGTCAGTCCGACGAGCGCAAGAATCACGATCTTCAGGTTTTTCCATTGACCGAAGGCTTCGGTCAGCGGCGCCTTGGAGGTCTTGCCCTCGGCCTTGATGCGCTCGAACACAGGCGACTCATGCAGTTGCAACCGGATCCACACGGAAACGGCCAGCAGGATGATCGACGCGATGAACGGCACGCGCCATCCCCAGACACCGAAAGCGTCCTCGCCAATCGAGGTGCGCACGCCAAGAATCACGAGCAAGGAGAGGAACAGGCCGAGTGTGGCCGTGGTCTGGATCCAGGCGGTGTAGAAACCGCGCCGGCCCGCGGGAGCGTGTTCGGCGACGTATGTTGCCGCGCCGCCATACTCGCCGCCGAGCGCAAGACCCTGCAGCAGGCGCATGGCGATGAAGATCACGGGCGAAGCAATGCCAATCGCCGCATATCCCGGCAAGAAGCCGACCAGGAAGGTCGATACACCCATGATGACGATAGTAATCAGGAACGTGTGCTTGCGCCCAACCATATCGCCAAGCCGTCCGAACACGATCGCGCCGAACGGCCGCACGGCGAAGCCTGCCGCGAAGCTGAGCAGCGTGAAGATGAAGGCCGCGGTGGGATTGACGCCGGAGAAGAAGCTCTTGCTGATATAGGCCGCGAGCGAACCGGCCAGGTAGAAGTCGTACCACTCGAAAACAGTGCCTAGCGATGATGCGAAGATCACCCGTTTCTCTTCGTGCGTCATCGGCACGTGGGAGATTTGCCCGCCAACGGTTGCCATATGTCGTCTCCAATATTGATATATACGTGGCTCGCCCGAAGGACGTGCCCGTAAATCGGATTATTGGAGTGGAAACTTACGGCCTACTGACACGGTATCTCGAAACGAGGGTGTTTGGCGGGGAGGGTCCGATGTGGTTTTTGTCGTCTAAAGTGCGGACAAATGGCGATATCGTTTATTAAGTTGATGTCATCTAGCTCGCCGTTCTCCGCGAAAAGTCATTCCGTTAGGGTAAGTCCCGGGCCGCTTCTCGCGCCGGCAAGCTGACGCGCACCAGCGTGCCTGCCATTCGCGGCGTGGCTTGATAGACGTTGTCTTCGATGGTCAACGTGCCGCCATGCATGGTTGCGATCTCGCGGACGATAGCGAGCCCCAGCCCGCTGCCATCGCCTTCGCGACCGAGAATCCGGTAAAAGCGTTCAACGACCCGCGTTCGCTCCGCAACCGGAATGCCGAGGCCGGTATCCTCCACTTCCAGAAGGACCCGCCGCGTGGCCGCATCCAGCCGCACCCGCACCGTGATGCGCCCGCCAACAGGCGTATAACGGATGGCGTTGTCGATCAGGTTGGACAGCATCTCGCGCAGCATCAGCAGACTGCCGTCTATCTCCACGGCTTCGTCCGGCCCTTCGTAGCCAAGATCCATCTGCTTGGCGAGCGCCGCCTGCACCCAGTCGCGCACCGCGTTGCGTGCGACTTCGGTGATTTCGACCGGCGCGAAAATCTGGCCCGAGAGCCGATTTTCCGCGCGCGCCAGCGCCAGCAACTGCGTGACGAGCCGCGCCGCGTGTTCGGAGCTCGTGGCGATCTGCTCGAGCGAACGGTGCACTTCCTCGGACACATCCTGGCGCAGCGCGAGTTCGGCCTGAGTGCGCAGGCCGGCGAGCGGCGTTTTCATCTGATGAGCCGCATCGGCGATGAAGCGCTTTTGCAGTTCCATGTTCTGTTCGAGGCGCGTTAGCAGGTCATTGAACGACGTTACCAGCGGTTCGATCTCCGGCGGCGCGCGATGGGATTCCAGCGGCGACAGATCGTCCGGGCGCCGCGCGCGGATATGTGCCTGCAGCGCGTGCAGCGGCGCTAGTCCGCGCGAAAGCCCGAACCATACGAGGACGATCGCGAGCGGCAGGATCACGAACTGCGGCAGGATCACGCCTTTGATGATGTCGTTGGCGAGCTGACTGCGCTTGTCGAGCGTCTCGCCGACCTGCACCAGGACGGGTAGCGCGTGCGGCGTCTGCGGAAACTCGACGGTCGTATAAGCGACGCGGACGTCGTTGCCGCGCAGGACATCGTCGCGAAACTCGACGAGACCCGGCGGCGGCCGGTCTTCTTCGTGAGGCAGCGGCATGTCGCGGTCGCCAGCCACCAGTTCGCCGCGCGTGCCGAGTACCTGATAAAACACCTTGTCGACATTGTCCGCGCTCAGGAAATCGCGCGTCGCATCGGGCAGCGAAAGCTCGGCGACGCCGTTCACCGGATGAATCTGGCGCGCCAGCACGTAGGCATCGGTTTCGAGCGCCCGGTCGAACGGTCCGTTGGCGATGGACTTGGCGACCAGATAGGTCACCGCGATACTCATCGGCCAGAGCAGCAGCAGCGGCGCCAGCATCCAGTCGAGAATTTCGCCGAACAGCGAGCGCGGCCGGGACTTGGCGGCGGCTTCGGTTTCGTCGGGCGGGGCGAACGGGTTCGCGTAGCGGGCGTCGCGTGCCTCGTCGTCAAGGTCCGCAGCTTGCGCCGTGGCGCGCTCCACGCGTGCGGACATGGGTGGTCTCTATTTGAAGTGATGGCTCGCGGGCATCGCGGCGGAGGCGGGCGAGGCAGATGCGGCCGGTTCTGCCGTCGTCGACGGCGCCGCTTGCGCGTCGGCCGCCGCTGCCGTGGTGGCTTTCTCGAGGCAATAGCCAAGGCCGCGCACGGTGATGATGCGCACGCCGCTCGGCTCGATTTTCTTGCGCAGGCGGTGCACGTAGACTTCGATCGCGTTATTGCTGACCTCTTCGCCCCATTCGCACAGGTGGTCGACCAGTTGCTCTTTCGACACCAGCCGGCCGATCCGTTGCAGCAGCACTTCGAGCAGGCCGAGTTCGCGCGCCGAGAGGTCGATCACCTGCTCGTTGACATAAGCAATCCGGCCAACCTGATCGAACGACAGCGAGCCATGCCGCACCACCGTCGGGCCGCCTCCCGCGCCGCGCCGGGTCAGTGCCCGCACGCGGGCTTCGAGTTCGTTGAGGGCGAAGGGCTTGGCCATATAGTCGTCGGCGCCGAGGTCCAGCCCTTTGACGCGTTCATCGACGCTGTCGGCCGCGGTCAGGATCAGCACGGGCAGGGTCGAATTGCGCGCGCGCAGGCGGCGCAACACCTCGAGCCCTGACATGCGCGGCAGGCCGAGATCGAGTATCAACAGGTCGAAAGTTTGCATCGACAGCGCGGTGTCGGCTTCGACGCCGCTCTTCACGTGATCGACGGCGTATGCCGATTGGCGGAGTGATCGAACCAGACCGTCCGCGAGTATGCTGTCATCTTCGGCAATGAGAATTCGCATGATGCGCCAGCCTGGCTTTGCCGCCACCGTGGCATTGCTCGGCGCGCAGCGGTCTCCAAAGATTTTTGTGGGTAGTCTGGCGCACCTGATCGCATATAAATGCTTCCACGTGCGAATCGTGCTTGCCAAAACTACTGTTTTTTTATACAGTGTCTGCGTTTAGCGTGCTGTCCGTGATGAATGGGCTGCACATCTGCCTCAGACGCCGTTCATCATAGCAAAGGACGATTCATGGAAGAAAGCAAGAAAGGCTCGGCTGGACTGACTGCTGAAAAGAGCAAGGCATTGGCTGCCGCGCTCGCGCAGATTGAAAAACAGTTCGGCAAAGGGTCGGTCATGCGGCTCGGCGCAGGTGAGGTAGTCGAAGATATCCAGGTGGTCTCAACGGGATCGCTGGGTCTTGACATCGCACTGGGTGTTGGCGGTTTGCCGCGTGGTCGTGTGGTCGAAATCTACGGGCCGGAATCGTCGGGTAAAACCACGCTGACGCTGCAGGTCATCGCCGAAATGCAAAAGCTGGGCGGCACGGCAGCGTTTATCGACGCGGAGCACGCACTCGACATCCAGTACGCAGGCAAGCTCGGTGTGAACGTGAACGAACTGCTGGTTTCGCAGCCGGACACGGGTGAACAGGCGCTGGAAATCTGCGACGCGCTGGTGCGTTCGGGCTCCATCGACATGATCGTGATCGACTCGGTCGCGGCACTGGTGCCGAAGGCTGAAATCGAAGGCGAAATGGGCGACTCGCTGCCGGGTCTGCAAGCGCGTCTGATGTCGCAGGCGCTGCGCAAGCTCACGGGCACGATCAAGCGCACGAACTGCCTCGTCATCTTCATCAACCAGATCCGTATGAAGATTGGTGTGATGTTCGGCAATCCGGAAACCACCACGGGTGGTAACGCGCTGAAGTTCTACGCGTCGGTGCGTCTGGACATTCGCCGTATCGGTTCGATCAAGAAGAACGACGAAGTGATCGGCAACGAAACGCGCGTGAAGGTCGTCAAGAACAAGGTCTCGCCACCGTTCCGCGAGGCGATTTTCGACATCCTGTACGGCGAAGGCATTTCGCGTCAGGGTGAAGTGATCGACCTGGGTGTGTCGGCGAAGATCGTCGATAAGGCCGGTGCCTGGTATAGCTACAACGGCGACCGGATTGGTCAGGGTAAAGACAACGCACGCGAATTCCTGCGTGAGAATCCTGATATCGCACGTGAAATCGAGAACCGCATCCGTGAATCGCTCGGCGTGAATGCAATGGCAGAAACCGCTGTCGGCGCAAGCGCCGAAGTCGCGGGCGAAGAGGAGTAATCGTCGCGTGATACGCAAGGGCCGGCCTGTATCTCATGCAGGAAGTGATGCGGACGGCCCGCGTGACGACGATTCATTCGACCCGTTCGAGTCTTTCGACGCACACGATCAGGCCACGGGCCGCGCGCCATCACCTCAGCGCGGTTCCGCTTCGGCCGACACCGGCGATACCGCCGGCTCTTCCGCAGAAACCACCTACACCCGCTCGCGCCGCACTCCCGGCGAGACTTGCCCGGACGATGGCCGCGCCAGAAAGTCCCAAGGCCTTACCCGTTCGCTGAAAGGCCGCGCGCTCGGATATCTGTCCCGCCGCGAATACAGCCGCGCCGAACTCTCGCGCAAGCTGACACCGTTCGTCGAAGAGAACGACTCTCTGGAAACCTTGCTTGATTCGCTCGAAAGCGAGGGTTGGCTATCCGACTCCCGCTTTGCCGAGAGCCTGGTCCATCGCCGCGCGTCGCGTCTTGGCGCCAACCGGATCGTCGGGGAGTTGAAGCGCCATGCGGTCGGCCAGACGCTGATCGAAGAGGCGAGTGCTCAGTTGCGTGAGACCGAACTGACGCGCGCGCGGGCCGTCTGGCTCAAAAAATACGGCCAGCTTCCGGAAACCCAGGCAGAACGCGCGAAGCAGGGGCGTTTTCTCGCTGCACGGGGCTTCTCGGGGGCGACAATCGGCAAGATCCTCAAGGGCATCGAGGACGACTGGGCCGGCGATTAACGACAAACGCAACCAGCGCGGACGAACCGGCAACCCCGCAACCCCGCAACCCCGCAACCCCGCAACCCCGCAACCCCGCAACCCCGCAACCCCGCAACCCCGCAAACGCCCGCGCTCGCCGCCAGGCGCCTTCAGACCCCGCCCCCACGCGACACGAAGCCGCATCCACTCGCGCCCTATTGGTGCTATGCACAACCCAGCCTGCCTGAAATACCCAGTATGCTAAAATCAAAGGGTTTTCCAATTCGGCCTTTTCCTTCCGCATGCCGCTTTCCCCGCCCGTCTCCCGTCAGTTGCGCCATCGCCGCGCAATTCGTGCGGAAGCCTATGAGCGTGAGGATGGCCTGTGGGATATAGAGGCGTGTCTAACCGACCAAAAGCCACGTGATGTGGCGCTTGCGTCGGGCGTCCGGCCCAACGGTCAGCCGATCCATGAACTCTGGCTCCGCATTACGATCGATCGCAAGCTCAACGTTGTCGACGCGCAAGCGTCGTCCGACTGGGTGCCCTATCCCGGTCTGTGCGAAGCCACCAATCCCGCCTATCGGGCCCTCATCGGGCTCAATCTGTTCAACAATTTCCGTCGCGAAGCCGCCCGTTTGCTGGGAGGCACGGCAGGTTGCACGCATCTCACCGAGTTGTGCGCTTTCCTTCCCACGGCCGCCATTCAGGCGTTCGCCGGTGAAGTGTGGAACACGAATGACGGCAAGCCGCCGCACGAAGCGGCAGGGGATACATCGAGGGACGGTTCACCCAAAGCCTCAGACGAACACTCAAACGACAAGCCGCCATTCCAGCTGGGTCGCTGCCACGCGCTGCGATTCGACGGCGAGGCGGTGCGACAGTTTTATCCGCGCTGGTATGGCCACGCGCCGCGTTCAGCGGAGCGTGCGGATACAGCAAGCGAGCAAACACGCCACGCCGCCGAAGACAGCAACGGCCGTGGCACGTCCCGTTTGAACGACAGCAGCGGAAACGAAGTTCAACCCAACTCTCAGACTGAAGGGAATCACGCATGAAGATTCACGAGTACCAGGGTAAGGAAATCCTGCGGAAATTCGGCGTCGCGGTACCGCGCGGCAAGCCGGTCTTCTCGGTGGATGACGCGGTGAAGGCCGCTGAAGAGCTCGGCGGCCCGGTATGGGTCGTGAAGGCTCAGATCCACGCGGGTGGCCGTGGCAAGGGTGGCGGCGTGAAGGTCGCGAAGTCGCTGGAACAGGTTCGTGAGTTCTCGAACCAGATCCTCGGCATGCAACTCGTCACGCACCAGACTGGCCCGGAAGGCCAGAAGGTGAACCGCCTGCTGATCGAAGAAGGCGCTGACATCAAGAAGGAGCTGTATGTCGGCCTGGTAGTCGATCGCATCTCGCAGAAAGTCGTGGTGATGGCTTCGAGCGAAGGCGGCATGGACGTGGAAGAAGTCGCGGAAAAGACGCCTGAGCTGATCCACAAGATCGCCGTCGATCCGGCGGTTGGTCTGAAGGACGCGGAAGCGGACGAACTCGCCACGAAGATCGGCGTGCCGGCTGCCTCGCTGCCGCAAGCGCGCGCGATCCTGCAAGGCCTGTACAAGGCAACGTGGGAAACGGACGCCTCGCTCGCCGAAATCAACCCGCTGATTCTGACGGGCGACGGCAAGGTCATCGCACTCGACGCCAAGTTCAACTTCGATTCGAACGCGCTGTTCCGTCATCCGGAAATCGTGGCTTACCGCGATCTGGACGAAGAAGATCCGGCTGAAGTCGAAGCGTCGAAGTTCGACCTCGCTTACATCTCGCTCGACGGCAACATCGGCTGCCTCGTGAACGGTGCTGGCCTCGCCATGGCAACGATGGACACCATCAAGCTGTTCGGCGGCGAACCGGCGAACTTCCTCGACGTGGGCGGTGGCGCCACGACCGAGAAGGTCACGGAAGCGTTTAAGATCATGCTGAAGAACCCGAATCTGACGGCCATTCTGGTCAACATTTTCGGCGGCATCATGCGCTGCGACGTGATCGCGGAAGGCGTGATCGCGGCTTCGAAGGCTGTGTCGCTGAAGGTGCCGCTCGTGGTGCGCATGAAGGGCACGAACGAAGACCTGGGCAAGAAGATGCTGGCTGAATCCGGCCTGCCGATCATCGCGGCAGACAGCATGGAAGAAGCGGCTCAGAAGGTCGTCACGGCCGCTGCGGGCAAGGCGTAAGCCAAGCCCGGGCGCTCACCAGGCGATGCCCGTCAGGCGGGGTTGCCAGGCGGGTTTGCCAGGCGGGTTTGCCAGGAATTAACCAGGATTACGAATGGCGGCGCGCGAGCGACGCGGGTGTAGAACAATCCCGCCCCGCTCGCGGCGCCAGACGAACAGAGGTCAATACATGTCGATTCTGATCAACAAAGACACGAAGGTCATCACGCAGGGCATCACCGGCAAGACCGGTCAGTTCCATACGCGTGCTTGCCGTGAATACGCGAACGGCCGTGAAGCATACGTCGCCGGCGTGAACCCGAAGAAGGCCGGCGAAGATTTCGAAGGCATTCCTATCTACGCAAGCGTCGCGGAAGCGAAGGCAGAAACGGGCGCAACCGTTTCGGTCATCTACGTTCCGCCCGCAGGCGCAGCGGCAGCGATCTGGGAAGCCGTCGAGGCCGACCTGGATCTCGCCATCTGTATCACGGAAGGCATTCCTGTCCGTGACATGATCGAGCTGAAGGCCCGCATGCGCGCCAAGAACAGCAAGACGCTGCTGCTCGGACCGAACTGCCCGGGCACGATCACGCCGGACGAACTGAAGATCGGCATCATGCCGGGTCACATCCACCGCAAGGGCCGTATCGGCGTCGTGTCGCGTTCGGGCACGCTGACGTATGAAGCAGTCGGCCAGCTGACGGCGATCGGCCTGGGCCAATCGTCGGCAGTCGGTATCGGCGGCGACCCGATCAACGGTCTGAAGCACATCGACGTCATGAAGATGTTCAACGACGATCCGGATACGGACGCCGTCATCATGATCGGCGAAATCGGTGGTCCGGACGAAGCCAATGCGGCCGAGTGGATCAAGGACAACATGAAGAAGCCGGTGGTTGGCTTCATCGCGGGTGTCACGGCTCCGGCCGGCAAGCGCATGGGTCACGCGGGCGCGCTGATCTCCGGCGGTGCCGATACGGCTGAAGCGAAGCTGGAAATCATGGAAGCGTGCGGTATCAAGGTCACGAAGAACCCGTCGGAAATGGCGCGTCTTCTGAAGGCGATGCTGTAAGTCAAAATAGGCCGGCTCGACCGGCTTATTTTTGCTACTCTTACGAAGTCCTTTCGTAAGCGCGTAGTGCCAAAGCGAGGGAGCGAGCAATTGCTCCCTCGCTTTTTTGTCGGCCAGAATTTGCGCTTTGCTTCGTTCCGCCGTCCCATTACTCTTCGCCCATGCTCGAGTTTTTTGCCACGCTCCATTGGGGCGCCGTTATCCAGATTATCGTGATCGACATCCTGCTAGGTGGCGATAACGCGGTCGTGATTGCGCTCGCCTGTCGCAACCTGCCGCCGTCGCAGCGGGTCAAGGGCGTCTTGTGGGGTACGGCTGGGGCGATTTTGCTGCGAGTCGCGTTGATCGCCTTCGCGGTGGTGCTGCTCGACGTGCCGTTGCTGAAATTCACGGGTGGGCTGCTGCTACTGTGGATCGGCGTGCGCCTGATGGCGCCTGCGCATGATCCGCACGAGCATGTGAAGTCCGCTGACAGGTTGATGGCAGCGATCAAGACCATCATCATCGCCGACGCCGTGATGAGTCTCGACAACGTGATCGCTATCGCCGGTGCGGCCGAGGCGGCTGATCCGGAGCATCGTCTTGCGCTCGTGATCTTCGGGCTGCTCGTGAGCATCCCGCTGATCGTGTGGGGCAGTCAGTTGGTGCTGAAGATGCTGGACCGCTTTCCCATCGTGATTACGCTCGGAGCGGCACTGCTGGGGTGGATTGCCGGCGGCCTCATCGTCAACGACCCGGCCGGCGACCGCTGGCCGATCCTCGACTCGCCGGTGGCCGAGTACGGCATGAGTATTGCCGGTGCGTTGTTCGTGGTCATTCTTGGCTACCTGCTCAAGCGTCGCAACGCGAGCCGCGCTTCCGGACAGTTGCCGCCTGGTACGCCGCCGGGCTCGCATTAAAGGCAGGGCACGCCTTCGCGAACTACTGCCAGGTTTGACGTTAGCCATCTGGCTGACTGCCCAGCATCAAGGCCTCTGGATACGATCAAAGCGCCTGTCCCGATTCGCGGGGCAGGCGTTTTCTGTTTCAGGAGCCTGCCTATGACCATTAGTCTTTCCCCCTCTTCATTGCGTTGCGTGCTGTTGCGGCGCGACGACCCCGCCGCGGGCGCGCCTGTGTCCGAACCCGGTGTGCAATGGCCCGCACGGATCGCACGGGTGAGCCGCAAGCTCGGCTTTACGCTCATCGAACTGATGATCGTGCTGGCCATCGTCGGGGTCATCGCCGCGTATGCGATTCCGGCTTATCAGGACTATCTGGCTCGCAGCCGCGTGGGCGAAGGCCTGTCGCTCGCGGCGTCCGCGCGGATCGCGGTGGCCGAGAACGCGGCGAGCGGCAGCGCGTTCGGCGGCGGCTATGCGTCGCCCATGGGCACCCGCAACGTTGAATCGGTCCATGTCGACGACGACACCGGGCAGATCACCGTCGCTTTCACCACCCGGGTCGCGCCGGCAGGCTCCAACACGCTGCTGCTGGTGCCATCCGTGCCTGATAACGCCGATACGCCGACAGCCCGGATCGCGCTGGCCAAGGGCATTGCCCAGGCGGGCGCGGTGACCTGGGAATGCTTTGCCGGCGGCAAGAGTGCATCCTCGTTGCCAGCGCCGGGCGCAGGACCTACGCCTGCCGAGCCGCCAACCCTGGCGTCCAATCTGGCGCCGCCCGAATGCCGGAGTTGATACCCGCACACGCCAGCAAGTAGGTGATTTCGGGATATTTGAGGCAGTCCGGCGCACAGCAGGAGAATTTTTTTGTATAGTGCGCCGGTTGCTGACGCCTCCGGTTCCTCATGCCCACCCCATTTGCGCGCTATTTACCTCTGGTTCTGCTGGCTTGTGCGTTGATTCTGCCTTATGCCGTAGTCAACCATACCTATCCGATCCCGACCTTTTACGCGGAGTTTACCGCGCTGACGCTGTACGTGCTGACCAGCGCCGCCGTTGTACTACTGGTCTGGACGGAACGTTCGCGGGTCACGTTCGAGTCGCCGGCGGTCGCCCTGGTGCCACTGCTGTTCGGCTTGCTGCTGATTGCGCAGACGTTTGTCCTGCCGGTCGCGCAGCCGTCGATGAACTGGCTCGGCGCCGGCTATCTGCTGGCGGCCTTCATGGCGACGCACACGGGCTACGCGTTCAGCCGGGTCAAGATGGGCGAGACGACATTGCGCTGGATGGCGGGAGCCTTGATCGTCGGCGGACTGTTTGCGGTGTTTTGCCAGGTGATCCAGTTGTTCCATCTGGAAACCAAAGTGACGCCGCTGGTCGTCGCTTACAACATCACGGTCGATCGGCGGCCGTTCGGCAATATGGCGCAGGCGAATCACCTCGCCACCTACATCGCGTTTGCTATGGCGGGCGCCCTGTTTCTCGTACAGACACGGCGCTTGCCGGTGATCGTGTGGGCATTGCTGTCGGTGATTTTTTCGACGGGGCTGGCGCTAACGGTTTCGCGCGGTCCATGGTTGCAGATGGGCGTCATCGTGGTAGCGGGCTTCTGGATGGCATTTGCGGAAATCCGCCGTAACCCGGCGTTGCGCCGCAGTAACCGCGAGTGGTTGATCCCCGTGGCGCTGGGCGTGTTGTTTTTTGTCGTGAATGCGCTGGTCCGTTGGGCCAACGTGCGCTATCAACTCGACCTGGACGTGTCGGCGGCCGACCGCTTCAAGGACGCCGGCCAGATCGCACCGCGTATCGCCCTGTGGAAGTACGGCTGGACGATGTTCAAGACGCACCCATTGCTGGGTGTGGGCTGGGGCGAGTTTCCGCGCTACCAGTACGATTTTGTCCGCACGCTCGGCGGCGTAGAGATTGCCAACAACTCGCACGACATCTTCCTCGATCTGCTCGGCAAAACCGGCGTAATCGGCCTTGCGATCGTGTTCCTTGGTCTGGTGGCGTGGCTCGTGCGGGTCGTGCGTGCGCCGCACAGCGCGGCGCGGGTGTTCGGTATCGCGCTGATCGGTGTGCTGGCGATGCACGCGCTGGTCGAGTATCCGCAGCAATATATGTTCTTCCTGCTGCCGGCGATGTTCGTGTTCGGCTTGCTGGAAACGCGTCCGTTGCGACTGCTGTCGAGCCGCGTCTCGTTCGGTGTCTATTCGGTCGTCGTGGCGGGTGGGCTGGTGGCGCTGTATCCGATCTGCCGCGACTACAACCGGGCGGAGGTTCTGTACTACGGCGCCCGTCCGGCCGAGCAGTATTCCGACGATCCGTCGTTCCTGTTTCGCGCGTGGGGCGAATACGGCATGGCGACGCTGCTTCCCATGAGCACGATGGATCTGGATCGCAAGCTGGCCATGCACAAGCAGGCGCTCGCGTTGCTGCCGGGAGAAACCGTATTACGCCGCTATGCGGTGCTGCAGGCCTTGGGCGGCGACACGAATGCCGCCTTCGATACGGTGGCGCGCCTGAAGATTTTCGCTGAGGAGCTTCACGATTGGCCGTCGCAACAGGGCTATCTGTACCAGCTGTGTGATGAGCAAAAGACGCTCGCCGGCTTCAAGGCGGAACTGGTCAAGCTGTATGGGACGCCGCCGAAGGACGTCAACCAGGACGATGACGACAGCGACGACTGATCGCGCTCGCTGTCTGTCCGGTTCGGGGGGCGGACGGTTGGGGCGCGGCAGCGCTCAGGCCGCCACCCAGTCCCCCGACTTCCCGCCGTGCTTTTCAAGCACCTTCACATCGGTGATCGTCATCCCCCGATCCACCGCCTTGCACATGTCGTACACGGTCAAGAGACCGACCTGGACGGCGGTCAATGCTTCCATCTCCACGCCGGTGCGCCCCAACGTCTCCACCTGCACCGTGCAATGCACGCCAGGCAGCGTCTCGTCGAGTTCGAAGTCCGCCTTGACGCGGGTTAGCGCGAGCGGATGGCAGAGCGGAATCAGATCGGCGGTGCGCTTCGCGCCCTGAATTGCGGCGATACGCGCGATCCCGATCACATCGCCTTTCTTCGCGTTGCCGTCGCGGATCAACACAAAGGTCTCCGGCAGCATGCGGATCGAGCCGCGCGCGATGGCGATGCGCCTGGTTTCCTGCTTGGCGCCGACGTCCACCATATGCGCCTGGCCGGCGGCGTCGAAGTGAGTGAGTTCAGGCATGGCGGGGCTCCGTCTGAGGGCGCTTATCTTAACAGCGTGAGGCCGAAGGCAAATCGGCGCTTCGCCAAGGTTAGGGTTGCGTCCCCGCGTCTTGCTGAGCCGCCTGTGCCGGGCTGGCGATAAACCCGAACCGCGCCGCTACATCAGCATGCGCGACAGGCTGCAACGGCAGCGCCACGCCATCACGCCAATGAAACAGGCCGCTTCGGCCGTCATCGGCCACGTCGGCGTGCTCCGAAAACAGATCGAGATCGTGGTCATGCAGTACGGCGATACGCGGCGGCGCATTCGTGTCCGTGAACAGCACGCCGCCTGCGTCATCCAGATAGGCGGCAGCAGGCTCGAACGCGTTGCCCGCCTGATCGGTCAAGGTCAACGTGCCGCGATCCCCATCGCCATCGCCGTCATCCAGCGCAAGCCGCACCACCCAGGGCGTATAACCCAGCTCCACATACACCCGCTGCGGCCCGTTCTGAAAGAACCACTGCCCACCGGTATCCGCTTCGTAGTTCCGGTTGATAAACGCCAGCAGCGCCACATGGCGGATCGCTTCGCCGGGCGCGCCACGCGCCTGGGCATCTTCGTCGCGCATGCGCCAGTTGCCGCGCCGGTCGAGCAGCAGCCAGCCGGTGCAATGCGGCACGTTGGGCCATTTGGCGAGCGCCTGGCGAACGATGTCATCCATGGTCGACGAATGGGGTGAGGTAGTTGAAAACGCGCTGCGACAACCAGTCGACGCGGCCCGGAAACGGCCCCGTCATGAATCCGACGTGGCCGCCGTGCTGCGGCTGATCGAGTTCGATCGCGCTGGACACCTGGTGTCGCGCCGGCAGCGCCGCACCCGGCAAGAACGGATCGTTGCGCGCGTTGAGCACGAGGGTGGGCACAGTGATCTCCGGCAGCAGCGGCCGGGTGGTCGCTCGCGTCCAGTAGTCGTCCGCATCGCGAAAGCCATGCAGCGGTGCCGTGACGACGTTGTCGAACTCGTACATGGTACGGCTTGCAAGCATCGCATTGGCGTCGAACAAACCCGGATACTGTGCGAGCTTCTGCAGCGCCTTCACTTTCAGCGTCTTCAGGAAGCTGCGTGTATAGATCCGGTTAAAGCCCTGCGACAGCGCCTGGCCGCCGGCATGCACGTCGAGCGGGGCCGAGATCGCCGCGGCCGCGCTGACAAACGACGCGTCTTCGCGCCGTTCGCCGAGCCAGCGCAACAACACATTGCCGCCCAGCGAAACGCCCGCCGCGACGATCGGCCCCGAATGCGTCTCGCGCAGGCGCCGCAGCACCCAATCGACTTCGGCACTATCGGCAAGGTGATAGAAACGCGGCAACAGATTCAGCGGCCCACTGCAGCTTCGAAAGTGCGGCACGACGCCATGCCAGCCGCGCTGCTGAGCCGCGGCCATCAGCGTGCGGGCGTAGTGCGAGCCGGAGCTGCCTTCGAGGCCATGAAACAGAACGAAGAGCGGGGTGCGCGAGGAAGCGGCTTCGCTTTGCGCGTGCGGCTCGGGCACGAGCCAGTCGAGGTCGATGAAATCGCCATCCGGCGTATCCCAGCGCTCACGGCGGTAGGCGACCACGGGAAGCCGCGCGAACAGAGCGGGAATAATGGTCTGGACGTGGCTGTTGGGCAACCACAGCGGCGCGCGATAAAACAGGTCGACGCTCGCCTCAACCGCCGCCACGACGGCAGTTGCGGGGGAAGCGTTCTTGTTGTGCGTCGTACTCATACCTGCGACCGGAAAAAGCTGAAGCCTGTAGCGTCGAGCGTCAGTGCAACGACCCCTGACCATGACGCATTTTCGCAGCAAACTGGTTGGCCGCTTCGTTCGGCATCGCACTTGCGTGGATATGCGCGATCTTCCATTCGCCGCGCTCGTGGACCATTACGTAAGTCGTGAAGACCATGGTGAGCGCGACTTTCGGGTCGGCGGGGCGATGCGCTTCGGCAATCGCATACACCACCGTGCCGAGGCTGTCGTACACACGGATATCGACGGGTTCGATCGAAACCGGCGTGGTGCCGAGCTGCACGGCGAGGCCCGCGCGGATGGTGTCCAGACCATGCAGGTGCGCACCGTCGGCGCTGATGTAGCTCGCGAATTCCTCGTCGATCCACAGGCCCATCAAACGGTCGAGATTGACCTCCGCGATCGCCTGGTAATAGGCGTTGAGGGTATCCGCAGCGGCTTCGAAGATGTGGGCAAAACGTGGCATGGCTCGTCGGTCTCTTGTGCGCAGCACGCGCGGTTGCGGGGCAGCAGTAAAAACAGGACAACCAGGAACAACCCGGCGGGACAACCGCGAGGATGCCCGCACCGCAAGGCGCGGGCATGACGCCGTGTGGCGAATTCGCGACGCGGCGCGCGGTGGCCCGACGATTCAGCGTTGCGCGAGGAGCATGCCGCGCAGGTCGCCGAACACCTGTTCGGCGCTCAGTTGCCGCAGGCAATTCAGATGGCCGAGCGGACACTCGCGCTCAAAACAGGGACTGCACTCGAGATGCAGCCATTGTACCTTCGCAAGCTCGGACAATGGCGGCGTGTGGCGCGGATCGGTCGAGCCGTACACGGCCACGAGCGGCCGCCGCAGTGCCGCCGCGACGTGCATCAGGCCGGAGTCGTTGGTGACCACGGCGTTGGCCCGCGAGATGAGCGCGCAAGCTTCGCCAAGCGCGGTCTGGCCGCACAGGTTGCGCACGTTCGGCGCGCGCTCGGCGATGGCCTGGGCGAGCGGCGCGTCTTTCGGCGAGCCGAGCGCGACAATCTGCGTGTACGGAAACGACTGGCCGACGATTTGCGCCAGCGCCGCGAAATGCTCGGGCGGCCAGCGCTTGGCCGGGCCGTATTCGGCACCGGGGCAGAACACCAGCAGCGGGACGCGCGTGTCCAGATTGAAGCGGGCCGACACGCGCGAGGCTTCGTTCAGATCCGCGTCGAGCCGCGGCATCGACAGGTCGTCGGGGAGCTTGGCGCCCGGCTTGTAGGCGAGCGCGGCGTAATGACCGACCATCGGCGGGCGGGCATCCTTGCGGGGATTCGCATGACGCACGTTCAACAGACCATAGCGGCTTTCGCCGGTATAACCGATGCGCAGCCGGATGCCGGCCATCCACGGAATCAGCGCCGACTTCAGCGAATTTGGCAGCACGTAAGCCGCGTCATAGCCGACATCGCGCAGGTCGCTGGACAACTGCCAGCGGCGCAGCATCTGCAGCTTGCCGTGGGCGAGGTCCGTGGCGTAGACGTCGCGGATCTCGGGCATGCGTTCGAGCACGGGCGCGACCCACGAGGGCGCAACCGCGTCGATCGCGATGCGCGGATGCAGTTTCACGAGGCGCGAGAACAAAGGCTGCGCCATCAATGCGTCACCGATCCAGTTCGGTGCGATAACCAACGCGCGACGCATCAGGGTGGATTTCCGAAGTCGAAACGAAGCGCTGCGCGTATCTGCGCGCGACGTTCAGGTTTTAATAGGGAAACGGCCGCATGCCGCGCGCGAAACCCGCATGGCGGGTCGCGGCGCGGCTGCAGCCTGATTGTGATGAACGAGCCCAGCCGGTGCGCGGCGATCAGTGGCCTTTGACCACTTCGCCGTCGCGCAGCTTGTAGCGCGTGCCGCAATACGGGCAGCGTGCTTCGCCGTGCGTCACGTCGATAAACACGCGGGGATGGGCGCTCCAGCGCGCCATGGCCGGGTTCGGGCAGTAGGCCGGCAGGTCTTTTGCCGTCAGTTCGACCAGCGGCATTTCCTTGATATCGCTCATGTGGGCTTTCTCTGTGGAGACAGGGCGCAGGCGCGCCGCCGGCGCGGCCTGCTGTATGTTCAGATTCAGATCTTGGTCAGCCAGTGCGCGTACTTCTCGCTCTTGCCGTTGACGATGTCGAAGAAGCCGCTTTGCAGCTTTTCCGTGATCGGGCCGCGCGAGCCCGTGCCGATGGTGCGGTTGTCCAGTTCGCGGATCGGCGTGACTTCAGCGGCAGTGCCGGTGAAGAACGCTTCGTCGCAGGTGTAGACCTCGTCACGCGTGATGCGCTTTTCGATCACTTCGATACCCGCATCCTTCGCTAGCGTAATGACCGTGTCGCGCGTGATGCCGTCGAGGCAAGACGACAGGTCGGGGGTGTACAGCTTGCCGTTGTTCACGAGGAAGAAATTTTCACCCGAGCCCTCCGACACGTAGCCGTCCACGTCGAGCAGCAGCGCTTCGTCGTAGCCGTCGGCGGTGGCTTCCTGGTTGGCGAGGATCGAGTTCACGTACCAGCCCGACGCCTTGGCGCGCACCATGGACACGTTCACATGATGGCGCGTGAACGAGGAGGTCTTTACGCGGATGCCTTTCTTCAGGCCGTCTTCGCCGAGGTAAGCGCCCCACGGCCAGGCGGCGATGGCCACGTGGATGGTATTGCCCCTGGCCGACACGCCCAGTTTTTCCGAGCCGACCCAGATGATCGGGCGCAGGTAGCAGGACTCCAGCTTGTTTTCGCGCACCACTTCACGCTGCGCGGCGGCAAGCGTCTCGTGGTCGAACGGCACGTCCATCTGGAAAATCTTGGCCGAGTTCAGGAGGCGCTTGGTGTGTTCCTGCAGACGGAAAATGGCGGTGCCGCCGTCGGCCGTCTGGTAGGCGCGCACGCCTTCGAAGACGCCCATGCCGTAGTGCAGCGTATGAGTGAGCACGTGGATCTTGGCATCGCGCCAGTCGATGAGCTTGCCATCCATCCAGATCTTGCCGTCGCGGTCGGCCATTGACATACGATTCTCCAGCTGTGCGTTTGTGAAGTGTTGCGCAAGGCCGCCGGGACGATCGGCTGGGCTCAGCAGGTCACCGAGCGCGCGCCCGCCAGACGCGGCGCGCCGGGCGAGAGGCCGTACAGACGGTCCGACAAGCGGCGAAGTCCGTCATTTTAGCGTCTTTTGCACACGGAACGGGCATTTGGGCGCAGGCTGGCCGGCATGCCGGCCTTTCCGGTCCCGCATCTTGTTTTCCAATGGACAAAGCGTTTATGCTGCGATGCGGCATCGCGAGGTATCTCCCAAATACGGGACATTCGCCGTGGCGCGGGGCAGAACGGGATGCGGATCGGTTAAAATACTCGACTCCCGGATCACTGCGCGACGCTGCGGCAGATGCCGTCGGCGCCTGTTCGAGGAGCCACCCCTGCGGGGCTCCCGAGCGGAGGCTGTTCGCGCGCTGTCCATCGCCGCCTTCCACCCAACTCGCTACCCTACGCTCATGAACCAGGTATTGCGTCTCTCCGATCTGATCGCCGAAGGCAAGCTGTCAGGCAAACGCGTGTTCATCCGCGCCGACCTGAACGTTCCGCAGGACGATCAAGGCAACATCACCGAAGACACCCGCATCCGTGCCTCGGCGCCGGCCATCAAGGCTGCACTCGACGCCGGCGCGGCGGTCATGGTGACCTCGCATCTGGGCCGTCCCACTGAGGGCGACTTCAAGCCGGAAGATTCACTCGCGCCGGTCGCGAAGC
Source organism: Paraburkholderia sp. GAS41 (assembly GCF_050436545.1). NCBI lineage: Bacteria > Pseudomonadati > Pseudomonadota > Betaproteobacteria > Burkholderiales > Burkholderiaceae > Paraburkholderia > Paraburkholderia sp. GAS41. The sequence continues at coordinate 148,478 of NZ_JBNDMK010000011.1, read as the reverse complement.
GTCTGGCCGAATTGCTCGGCCGCGACGTGCCGGTGGTGGCGAACTGGGTTGAAAACGGCGTGAACGTCACGCCTGGCCAGGTTGTGCTGCTGGAAAACTGCCGCGTCAACAAGGGCGAAAAGAAAGATTCCGACGAGCTCGCGCAGAAAATGGCCAAGCTCTGCGACATCTACGTCAACGACGCCTTCGGCACCGCCCACCGCGCGGAAGCCACCACACACGGCATCGCGAAGTACGCGCCGGTGGCCTGCGCCGGCCCGCTGCTGGCCGCTGAGCTCGAAGCGCTCGGCAAGGCGCTGGGCGCCCCGAAGCGTCCGCTGGTGGCGATTGTCGCCGGCTCGAAGGTGTCCACCAAGCTGACCATTCTGAAGTCGCTGGCCGAGAAGGTCGATCAACTGATCGTTGGCGGCGGTATCGCCAATACGTTCATGCTGGCGGCCGGCCTGAAGATCGGCAAATCGCTTGCCGAAGCCGATCTGGTGAACGAAGCCAAAGCCATTATCGACGCAGCCAAGGCGCGCGGCGCCTCGGTGCCGATCCCGACCGACGTGGTCACGGCCAAGGAGTTCTCGCCGACCGCCAAGGCCGAAGTCAAGGCCGTGGCCGACGTGCAGGACGACGACCTGATCCTCGACATCGGACCGGAAACAGCCAAAGCGCTCGCCGCGCAGCTGGAAAAGGCCGGCACGATCGTCTGGAACGGCCCGGTCGGCGTGTTCGAATTCGACCAGTTCGGCAACGGCACGAAGACGCTGGCCGACGCCATCGCCAATTCGCCGGCTTTCTCGATTGCCGGCGGCGGCGACACCCTCGCGGCCATCGCCAAATACGGCATCCAGGACAAGGTGAGCTACATCTCGACGGGCGGCGGCGCCTTCCTCGAATTCCTCGAGGGCAAGAAGCTGCCGGCGGTCGAAGTGCTGGAATCGCGGGCCTGATGTGACGACACGCTCCCCGTCGGTGAAAACTGCAAAGACACGTGCGAAGTCGCCGGCCAAACGTAGCGCGGCCGGCGCGGCGAATCCAGCAGCAGGGGAGCGTGCCGCACGCTCCGTTGGGACACCGCCGCCCGCGGGTCCCGTTGCTTCACCCGCCGGTCATGCCGGCGGCGCACTATCCACCGTATCCGCAGAATCCGCAGCACCGCTGGCGTCCCGCACGCTGGTTTCGAACACCGCTTCACCCAATAAAGCGACGCTGGTTTCAACCGGCGCGCAGCCCCTGGCAGCATCCTTCGGTGCGCAGCCTCCGCACCCGACTCGCAGCGCTCTTTCCAGCGATCCCTTCCCAACGAGGAGACTCATGCATCGCGCTACCAAGATTGTCGCCACCATCGGCCCGGCTTCCAGCACGCCCGAAATCCTGTCGCAAATGATTAAGGCGGGGCTCGACGTGGTCCGCCTGAATTTCTCGCACGGCACCGCCGACGACCACCGCCAGCGCGCCGAATACGTGCGCGAAGCGGCCCGTCAGGCTGGTCGTGAAGTGGCCATCATGGCCGACCTGCAAGGCCCGAAGATCCGGGTCGGCAAGTTCGAAAACGGCAAGACCATGCTCGTGCCGGGCAACCCGTTCATCCTCGATTCCGAATGCGAGCTCGGCAACGACGATCGCGTCGGCCTGGACTACAAAGACCTGCCGCGCGACCTGAAACCGGGCGACATCCTGTTGCTCAACGACGGCCTGATCGTGCTCGACGTCGTGCGCGTGCTCGGCAGTGAAATCCACACCACCGTGAAGATCGGCGGTGAGCTGTCGAACAACAAGGGTATCAATCGCCAGGGCGGCGGCCTCACGGCGCCGGCGCTCACGGCCAAAGACATGGAAGACATCCGCACGGCCATGTCGCTCGGCGTGGATTACGTCGCGGTCTCGTTCCCGAAGAACGCCACCGACATGGAAATGGCCCGCCAGCTCGCCAATATCGCAGGCGCGCCCTACGGCATCAAGCCGAAGATGATCGCCAAGATCGAGCGCGCCGAAGCCATTCCGGCGCTGCAAGGCATTCTGGACGCATCGGACGGCATCATGGTCGCGCGCGGCGACCTCGCGGTGGAAGTGGGCAACGCGGCGGTGCCGGCGCTGCAAAAGCGCATGATCCGCATGGCCCGCGAATCGAACAAGTTCGTCATCACGGCCACACAGATGATGGAGTCGATGATCTACGCGCCGGTGCCGACCCGCGCTGAAGTGTCGGACGTGGCCAATGCGGTGCTGGACGGCACGGACGCGGTGATGCTGTCCGCTGAATCCGCAGCCGGCAAGTACCCGGTGCAGACCATCGAAACGATGGCCGCGATTTGCGTCGAAGCGGAGAAGTCGGAGCAGTCGGAGCTGGACAAGGATTTCCTCGACCGCACCTTTACCCGCATCGACCAGTCCATCGCCATGGGCGCGCTGTTCACGGCGTTCCACCTCGGCGCCAAGGCGATCGTCGCGCTGACCGAGTCGGGCTCGACCGCGCTGTGGATGTCGCGTCACTGGACCCACGTGCCGATTTTCGCGCTCACGCCGCGAGTGGGCAGCGAGCGGGCCATGGCGATCTACCGCAATGTCACGTCGCTGCATCTGGACACCAGCAGCGACCGCGACACCGCGTTGCAGCAGGCGCTCGAGACGGTGGTGAGCAAGGGCTACGCATCGCGCGGCGACATGGTCGTGCTGACCGTCGGCGAGCCGATGGGTCAGGCCGGCGGAACGAATACGTTGAAGATCGTACGGGTCGGCGAACCGTACTGATAAGAGAAACTGCCTGGATCGGCACGGCGAAGCAGCCGCATCACCCCGCGAGAGGCGGAGCGCAGGACTTTTGGGGCAAACCTCACGGTGGGCCCTGAGCCTGCTGCTCACGGGTGGGCGGATTGCTTCGCGATAAAATTGCTAAAAATAGATGCCGACGGCACAGGATTCGTTTCAATCTAAGGAGTAATGCATGCCTCTCGTATCAATGCGTCAACTGCTGGACCATGCCGCCGAACACGGTTATGGACTTCCGGCATTCAACGTAAACAATCTGGAGCAGGTGCAGGCCATCATGGCGGCGGCGGATCAGATCGGTGCGCCTGTCATCATGCAGGCGTCGGCGGGCGCGCGGAAGTATGCGGGCGAGCCGTTCCTGCGCCATCTGATCGAAGCCGCCATTGAGTCGTATCCGCACATTCCGGTGGTGATGCATCAGGATCACGGGCAGTCGCCGGCTGTGTGTATGGCGGCGATTCGCAGCGGTTTCACCAGCGTGATGATGGACGGTTCGCTGGAAGCGGACGGCAAGACGGTGGCATCGTACGAGTACAACGTCGATGTGTCGCGCAAGGTGGTGGAAGCGGCGCACTCGATCGGCGTCACGGTGGAAGCAGAACTGGGCGTGCTGGGTTCGCTGGAAACCATGACGGGCGACAAGGAAGACGGTCACGGCGCGGACGGCAAGATGACCCGCGAGCAGTTGCTGACCGATCCGGAGCAGGCCGCCGACTTCGTCAAGCTGACGCAGTGCGACGCGCTGGCAATTGCCATCGGCACGTCACACGGCGCGTACAAATTCAGCAAGAAGCCCACCGGCGATATTTTGTCCATCCAGCGCATCAAGGAAATTCACCAGCGCATTCCGAACACCCATCTGGTGATGCATGGGTCGTCGTCGGTGCCGCAGGAGCTGCTCGCGGAAATTCGCGAATTCGGCGGCGATATGAAGGAGACCTACGGCGTGCCGGTCGAAGAAATTCAGGAAGGCATCAAGCACGGCGTGCGCAAGGTTAATATCGATACTGACCTGCGTCTCGCGATCACCGGTGCGATCCGCCGCTATATGGCGGAAAATCCGGGCAAGTTCGACCCGCGTGACTACCTGAAGCCGGCGCGCGAAGCGGCGAAGAAGGTCTGCGTGGACCGTTTCGTCGCTTTTGGCGCCGAAGGCCAGGCGGGCAGGATCAAGCCGCTGGCGCTTGATAAAATTGCGGAGAAGTACAAGTCGGGCGGCCTCGCACAGGTCGTCCGCTAAGCAGACAGTACAGTACGAGCCTGGCCATCCGGCCAGGTTGCAGTCCGTCTCGCCGTTCCCGCATCATAGGGGGAACGGCGTTTCCCTTTTGTTCCGGTCTCATTTTTGCCCCACTTTTAGCGAACTACGACGATGTCTACCCTTTACGAATCCACGCTCCGCTCGCTGCCGCTGCTCGGCCGCGGCAAGGTCCGCGACAACTACGCGGTGGGCAACGACCAGTTGCTGATCGTCACTACGGACCGTCTGTCGGCGTTCGACGTCATCATGGGCGAGCCGATTCCGAACAAGGGCCGCGTGCTGAACCAGATGGCCAATTTCTGGTTCGACAAGCTCAAGCACATCGTGCCGAATCACCTGACGGGCGTGGCGCCCGAGTCGGTGGTGGCGGCTGACGAAGCCGAACAGGTGAAGGGTCGCGGCGTGGTCGTGAAGCGCCTCGAGCCGATCCTCGTCGAGGCGGTGGTGCGCGGCTATCTGGCCGGCAGCGGCTGGAAAGACTATCAGGCCACGGGTTCCGTATGCGGCGTAGAACTGCCGCCGGGGCTGCAAAACGCGCAGAAATTGCCCGAGCCGATCTTCACGCCGGCTGCCAAGGCCGAAATGGGCCATCACGACGAAAACATCACTTACGACGAGATGGAACGCCGCATCGGCACCGAACTGTCGGCTACGATCCGCGAGATTTCGATCAAGCTGTACAAGGAAGCGGCAGATTACGCGGCGACCCGCGGCATCATCATCGCCGACACAAAGTTCGAATTCGGCCTCGACAATCACGGCAAGCTGTTCCTGATGGACGAAGCGCTGACTGCCGATTCGTCGCGCTTCTGGCCGGCTGACGAGTATCAGGTGGGCACCAATCCGCCGTCGTTCGACAAGCAGTTCGTGCGCGACTGGCTGGAAACCCAGGCGTGGAAGAAGGAGCCGCCGGCGCCGAAGTTGCCGGATGAGGTGGTCACGAAGACGGCCGCCAAGTACCAGGAGGCGCTCGAGCGCCTGACCGGGCAGACGCTCGCTTAACGCCGCAAGAGCAGACAAGGAAGCCCGAAAGATGAGCCAGCTCCCGACCGCCCAGGCGGCACAGACAGCCCATATCCATGCTGCGCCGCTCGTTGGCGTGCTGATGGGGTCCAGTTCCGACTGGGAAGTCATGAAGCACGCCGTTGCGATCCTGCAGGAATTCGGCGTACCGTATGAAGCCAGGGTGGTGTCCGCGCACCGCATGCCCGACGAGATGTTCACGTATGCGGAAGGCGCGCGCGAGCGCGGCCTGCGCGCGATCATCGCGGGCGCCGGCGGCGCCGCGCATCTGCCCGGCATGCTGGCCGCCAAGACCACCGTGCCGGTGCTTGGCGTGCCGGTGGCGGGCAAGTACCTGAAGGGCGTCGATTCGCTGCATTCGATCGTGCAGATGCCCAAGGGCGTGCCGGTCGCGACGTTTGCCATTGGCGAGGCGGGTGCCGCCAATGCCGCGCTGTTCGCGGTGTCGATCCTGAGCGTGACCTCGACCGAATACGCGAATGCGCTTGCCGCGTTCCGCGTGCGCCAGAACGAAGCGGCTCACGCAATGGTTTTGCCCGCGCTGTAAGCGCGCGTTTTTGGCCTGAAGTTCCCAGCCTGACCCCGGTGCGGTGCGCATTCATGTGCGCCGCCCGTGACCGACCACTGAGATGAATCCAGACAATACACCGGTTTCACCGATTCTGCCCGGCGCATGGCTTGGCATGGTTGGTGGCGGCCAACTCGGCCGCATGTTCTGTTTTGCCGCCCAGGCGATGGGTTATCGCGTTGCCGTGCTCGATCCGGACGAAGCCAGTCCAGCGGGCGCGGTTGCCGATCGCCACCTGCGTGCGGCCTACGACGACGAAGCATCGCTCACCGAACTTGCGCGTCTGTGCGCGGCGGTGTCCACGGAATTCGAGAACGTGCCTGCCGCGAGTCTCGATTTCCTCGCGCGCACGACCTTCGTGAGTCCGGCTGGCCGCTGTGTGGCCGTGGCGCAGAACCGGATCGCCGAGAAGCGTTTTATCGTCGAATCGGGCGTGGCCGTGGCGCCGCACGTCGTGATCGAATCGTCGGACGCGCTTGCCGCGCTCGACGACGCGACGATTGCCGCGGTGTTGCCCGGCATTATGAAGACGGCCCGGCTTGGCTATGACGGCAAAGGTCAAGTCAGCGTGCGCAATGCCGAGGAAGTGCGCGAGGCACATGCTTCGCTCGGCGGCGTGCCGTGCGTGCTGGAAAAGCGGCTGCCATTGAAGTTCGAAGTCTCGGCGCTGATCGCGCGTGGTGCGAACGGTGCGTCGGTGGTCTATCCGCTCGCGCAGAACACTCACCGCGACGGTGTGCTGTCGCACACCATCGTGCCGGCGCCGGACGCGAGTCCGACGCTCGTCAGCCAGGCGCAACAGGCCGCGCTGCAGATTGCCGACAAGCTTGGGTATATCGGCGTGTTGTGCGTCGAATTTTTCATTCTGGAAGACGGCTCCCTCGTGGCCAACGAGATGGCGCCACGCCCGCACAATTCCGGCCATTACACCGTCGATGCCTGCGCCACGAGCCAGTTCGAACAGCAGGTCCGCGCCATGACGGGCATGCCGCTCGGCGACACGCGCCAGCATTCGCCGGCGGTGATGTTGAACCTGCTCGGCGACGTCTGGTTTCCGGACGGCGCCAAGCGTGCCGCCGTCACGCCGCCGTGGCACGAGGTGGCCGCGATGCCGGCCGCGCGTCTGCACCTTTACGGCAAGGAAGAAGCGCGGTGTGGACGCAAGATGGGCCACATCAACTTCACTGCGGCGACGCTCGACGAAGCCCGCACGGCTGCGCGCGATTGCGCCCGGCTGCTGCATATCCTGAAGGGCTGACGCAAGCGCCATCATGCCGGATCAAGCCAAACCTGCCGACGCCGCAGCCAGGACTGTCGTAGAGGTCGCAGCCAAGGCCGCGGCCAAGGCCGTCGGCGAGACCGCCGCCAAGGCCGCTTCCAAGGCTGCCGCCGAGGCCGCCGTCGGGCCCGCCGTCGACGCCGCGCAAATCGGGCACGCTGCGGCGCTGCTGGACGCGGGCGAACTAGTCGCGTTTCCGACCGAAACCGTCTACGGCCTCGGCGGCGACGCCCAAAGCCCCGACGCAGTGGCGCGCATCTACGCAGCGAAGGGCCGGCCGGCGAATCATCCGGTGATCGTGCATCTTGCGCCACACGGAGATCCGGGTTATTGGGTCGAGCATCTGCCGCCCGAAGCGCTGCGACTGATCGATGCTTTCTGGCCAGGGCCGCTCACGCTGATCCTCAAGCGTGCCGCGCATATTCCCGCGGCCGTGAGCGGTGGGCAGGACTCGGTGGGTTTGCGCTGTCCTTCGCATCCGGTGGCGCAGGCGCTGCTCGCAGCATTCAGCGCGCTGCGCGGCGGTCACGGCGGCGTCGCCGCGCCGTCGGCGAACCGCTTCGGACATGTGAGCCCCACGAAGGCGCAACACGTGCGCGAGGAGTTCGGCGGCACGATTCATGTGCTCGATGGTGGCTCGTCGGATGTCGGCATCGAGTCGACCATCCTCGATCTGTCGCGCGGTTTTCCGGCGCTGCTGCGGCCGGGGCGCGTGACGCCGCAGGATATCGCCGAGGTGCTGGGCGAAGCGCCACGTCTGCCGGACGGCTCGGATGCCACGGCGCCACGCGCCTCGGGCACGCTCAAGGCGCACTACGCGCCGCGCACGCCGCTCGCCTTGCTGCCGTTCGAGGCGCTAGAGCCTCTGCTGACAGCGCGCGAGGCGAACGAACGGGTTGCCTTGGTGGCACGGGTGTCGCGCGCCGGACATTGGGCCGATGCCGATGGCGTGCACTTCATGGCGGCGCCCGAAGATCCCCATGTGTATGCACGCGAGCTGTACAGCTTGCTGCGCGCACTTGACCGCGCGAACGTGGCGCGCATCCTGATCGAAAAACTGCCCGATACAATCGAATGGATCGCGGTGAACGATCGGCTTGGTCGGGCTGCGGCGGCGTTCGAGGCGCAGGGGTAGCGCATTTCCGCGTCGCCATAGCGACGCAAAATTAAACGCTTTGCTTCACTATAGACCAGCAATTGGATGCGATTTTCTTCGTCTTGCAGAAGCTGGCGTCTCTAATTTGATGCACCGCTAACTCCCGGAACCCTTTCGGGCAAAAAAAGACCCGCAATCCCCATTGGGACGCGGGTCTCAGCTTCAAGCAGCCCAAGATACAACACGTTTCTGGCCTGGTCAAATCATCCACGCCAAGGCGCATCTACAACTGAAAGCAAAGCGGGCAGGTCCCCCAGACCCGCCGCGTTTCACCCCACTTAGTGACCCACCCCAGCCGCCGCGATCTGCTTCTCCACGAACTGCGCGAATAGCGCATGCGTGTGCGTCGTCGGGTGGACCGTGTCGGCGAAGATGTAGCTCTGATCCGCACCGGCCACCGTGTAAGTCTGCGGCGAACAGAACAGCGACGAGGCGAACTGGGCACCGTACTGCTGAGCGGTCAGGCCGTTCGTCAGGACGGCCGGATTCGCAGTCGCGTAAGCCGCAGCGTTGTTTGCCATCGACGTCAGGTTACACGCCGTGCCCGTGTTCGAAACCGTGAAACCGAGCGACTGGTAGTTCGGTAGCAAGGTTTGGTCGAACCAGTTGAACGCATCGGCGAGGATCACGGTGTGGGACGCGATCAACGGCGCGAGTGCCTGTTCGAGCGTCGCATTGAAGGCCGCGCTGATGCCGGTCAGCAGCGCGCCCGAGCCGGGAGATTGGGCTTCCGCGGCGACGCCGAGCGGAGTCTGACCGATGTCGGGGATGGTCATCAGCACGATGTGCGTCGCGCCCGCCTTGGCGATCGCGCCGATTTGCGTCGCGAGCGCGACCGCGGCCTGACCGACCTGGCTGTTGGTCTGCTGCAGGTAACCGGCGATATACGTGACCTGCCCCGTTTGCGTGTTCGGTATGGTGCCGTTCATCAGGCCCGTCTGCAGCGCAGTGCCGAGCGCCGTCAGATTGGCGGCCGTCGCGTACTGGAAGATGTCGTTTGCGCCGCCGTCCACCAGCACGAGCTGGTTCGCATTGAAGCTTCCATGGGCCGCCAGGTATTGCGACACCTGGGTCTGCACCGGAATCGTCGTGGCCGCCAGGTTGTTCGGCGCCCAGCCTTCACCTTCGGCGTTGACGACATCCGAGCCGCCTTGCGCGTAACCCAGGCCACCGGTTGCCGCCAACGGCTGGCCGAAGCCGCCCAGGTAGGCCGGCGTCAAAGTGCCGCCGTAGTATTCCGCGACCTTTTGCGTCCAGATTTCACCCGGGTTGGTCGTGAAGCGGCCGCCACCGAAATCGGCGCCAATCACCGGCGAATACGTACCCACGTCCGAAAGGCTATCGCCGAACGACACGACCTGCAGGTTGATACCGCCCGCGGGCGTCGCGCTGCTGGAATTGTTGTTGCTGCTGCCACCGCCGCAGGCTGCCAGCATCGCGAAGGCTGCGCTCGCGATCGCTACTTGCGTCAGGCGCACCAGACCCCGATGTTTCATTCCCTGTTGTTTCATGTTGACTTCATCTCCTCTCGTATGTGGCCTTTTTGCCATGTGATGCAGGCGGCGTCCGCCGCGTCGGCGGCGTGACGACAGCTTACAGAAACTTCCCCGGTGTTCGCGGTGCCTGAAACGTCGCCGGGTTGCTTGCCGATGCCGGGTTATCCAGCGCATCTGCAGGCGTGACGGCATGGAGGGCTGCGTTGCCGGACGCATTCGCCGTGCCCGGACGGGCACCGTCGGCGTCGTCCTTCCTCGATGCCTGGGACTGCGTGTCGCCAAGCGACGCGTGGTAAGCCGCTGCCCACGCCGGCGGGCCGAACAGCGCGCTCAGCTTGTTGCGCCAGCCTTGCACGCGCCGCACGTCGGCGCTCATCGAAGCCCATTCGTGAAAGGTCGCTTTCAGCGGGTTAAAGGTATGGAGCGGTTCGACGATGCCGTAGACCGGCGCGTCGTGCGGATCCTCTTCCACGAAGCTGCCGAACAGCCGGTCCCAGATCACCAGAACACCGGCGTAATTACGGTCGATGTAGCGGTCGTTGCGCGCGTGATGCACGCGATGGATCGACGGCGTGTTCAGCACGTATTCGAGCCAGCCGAGCTTGCCGATCACTTGCGTATGCACGAAAAACTGGAAGGCGAGATTGATCAGCACAATGGCGACAATCTGCTTCGGCGGAAAGCCGAGGATGGCGAGCGGAATCCAGAACACCCACATGCCGGCGATCGGGTACATCAGGCTCTGCCGGAAGGCGGTAGAAAAATTCATCCGCTCCGACGAATGATGCACCACGTGCGCGGCCCACAGCCACCGGACGCGGTGACTGCAGCGGTGAAACACGTAATAAAGCAGGTCCTGCGCGACAAACAGCACAACGAACGAAACCCAGCCCGCCTGCCACGTGTAGATGCGGAAGTGGTTGAAGCAATAGGCATAGACGGGAATGATCGCGAGCCACGCGAGCTTGTCGGCGGCTTGCTGCTGCAGCGCGAGCGCGGCGTTGCACAGCGTGTCGCGCCAACTGTAGAGGCGCGCTTCGGGACGCGTGCGATGCAGGTGCCACGCCTCCCAGCCGATACATGCAAGGAAGACGGGCGCCATGGCGAGTAGCAGCAATTCGGCATCGAATTGCATGGACGTCTTCCTCCGTGGTCCCTGACCGCTGCGAATGCCGCAGCGGGCGTTGTCGTTGTCGTTTGAACCGGCAACGCGAACCGAGGTGGCGCGCGACCGGCGCGCGTCGTGGTGCGTTTCACGCGCGCTTCAAACACTGCCGCAAGCGTACACGCTCTGCGGCTCGTCGCGCATGGCTTCGCTAGAAGGAATCCTCAATGCTGGGCGTGCTTGTGCGGGTTTTTCCTGGGCTTGCCGCGCGGTTCGTCGGCCACGTCCTGAATCGGTTGCAAGGGGCCCTGATAAACCCATTCGAGCAGCGAGTCGTGCGCCGCGCGCGCCGCTTCGGAGTGCGGATCGTTAATGATGCTAACCACCACGTAGCTCACTCCATCCGCGGAGGCCACGTAACCGGCGATCGCGCGCACGTCGCGCAAGGTGCCGGTCTTGATGTGCGCGTTGCCGTTTACCGGCTGTGAGGTGAGCCGGTTGCGCATGGTGCCGTCGACGCCCGCCACCGGAAGCGAATCGACGAATACCTGGGCGACCGGACTCGCGTTGGCCGTCTGCAACAGATCGGCCAGCGAGAGCGCCGTGATGTGCTCGTTGCGCGACAGGCCCGAGCCGTTGTCGAGCGACAGGTATTCCATGTTCAGGCCGCTTCGCTGCAGAAACGCTTCGATCGCGTGCGCGGACTTCTCGGGCGTGGCGGGCGGTTTGCTGGTGACCGCGCCGATCGTCAGGAACAGGTTGCGCGCCATCGTGTTGTTGCTGAACTTGTTGATGTCGCGAACGATATCGGAGAGCACCGGGCCTTCGTGTGTGGCGACGAGCCGTGCATCGAGCGGCACCGCACCTTCGTGGGTGGCGCCCTTGAAGGTGCCGCCGGTTTGCTCCCATAGCGCGAGGAAACCGCCCGCGAAGAAGGCCGAGTGATCGAGCACGGCGACGTTGAGGGTACGCGGCCCGCAGCGCTCGGCATAGTCGCCGGCAAACGACGCGACCACGGTGCCGTTCGGCTGCGGCGTCACGGCCGGCGTGGGCAGTTCGCCACGGCACGGGCCGCCGGTGGCGTGCAACTGGTTGTCGATCTGCAGTTGTGCCAGGGCGGGGATCACGTCCACGGCCACGCTGCCGTCAGATGCGGGCGTGAGCGTGAACGATAGCGATTTGAAAGCGTAGAGCAGCGGATCGGGGCCGACGTTGTAGGGCGCGTTCGCGTCGTCGTCGAAGGGCGGCAGGTCGCGCGTCGACGGATCGAAATAGCGCTTGTCGAGCACCAGCGCGCCGTCGATCCCGTTGATGCCGGCCTTGCGGATCTTCTGCACGAGGTCGATCAGTTCTTCAGGCACGAGCTTCGGGTCGCCCGTACCCTGGATGTACAGGTTGCCGTGCAGGATGCCGCTGGCGTCGAGCGTGCCGTCCGCGTAGGCGCTGGTGCGCCAGCGGTAGTCGGGCCCGAGGATCGACAGACCCGAATACGTGGTGACGAGTTTCATCGTCGAGGCGGGCATCATCGGCTTGCCGGCGTTCAGGGCGACGATCGGCGTGGGATCGCCGACTTTTTCGATCACCACGCTGATATCGGACAACGGCACATGGGCGCGCGCAAGAGCGGTCATGACCGTAGCCGGCAGCACCGTGCTGACGTTGACCGCCGGATGTTTGGCCTTGACCCGGGCCTGCACCGGAACGGCGCAGGTGAGCGCGGCACACGCGAGCAGAAGCGCGGCGCTGCGCAGCGGGCCGGTGTTACGTGCGACGGGCGTGGTCGACATAGCAGACCCGCCAGACTTGGCAGAGCGGACAGGGGTGACAGGCTTGATAGATGAAAAGGCGCACGGCGCGAGACGGCGTACGAGAGAAGACAGGAAGACGTGCGTCATGAAGGGGCGAAAAAACCTAAAAATCACGGCTGAAGCACAGTGCGCGCGGCGCACCGTGCTCATGTGGGGCATTTCAAGGGAGGCGCGTCCGGCGCGCAGCAAAGCCGCCTGTGCCACGCGCAACTCCTGGGCTTGCCGCGCCGTGCTCCGATGAGTCGGGGCCGCAAGGCGCGTCACGCAAAAGCGCTCATTGTAGAGACATGCCGCGACCATGCGGTGAAATTGCACCGCATCTGCGGCAATGGACGGGGCCCGATCGCACGACCCCGGGCCGGGCGCTAGAATGCGGCATCGTGAATGTTTCGGAAACGTAGAGTCATGCGCATATTGCTAGTCGAAGACGACCGGATGATTGCCGAAGGCGTGCGCAAGGCGTTGCGCGGCGAAGGCTTCGCGGTTGACTGGGTGGAGGACGGCGAGGCTGCGCTGAGCGCGGCCGGCGGCGAACCTTACGATCTGGTGCTGCTCGATCTGGGCCTGCCCAAACGCGATGGGCTGGATGTGCTGCGCGCGCTGCGCGCCCGCGGCCATACGCTGCCGGTGCTGATCGTCACGGCGCGCGACGCCGTGGCGGATCGCGTCAAAGGACTCGACGCGGGTGCCGACGATTACCTCGTCAAACCTTTCGATCTCGACGAACTCGGCGCCCGCATGCGCGCGCTGATCCGCCGCCAGTCGGGCCGCAGCGATTCGACTATCCGCCACGGTTCGCTCACGCTCGATCCCGCTTCGCATCAGGTCACGTTAGCCGGCGCGCCGGTCGCGCTCTCCGCGCGAGAATTCGCACTGCTCGAGGCGCTGATTGCGCGGCCGGGCGCGGTTCTCTCGAAGAGCCAGCTCGAAGAAAAAATGTACGGCTGGGGCGAGGAAATCGGCAGCAATACCGTCGAGGTGTACATCCACGCGCTGCGCAAGAAGCTCGGCGCGGACCTGATCCGCAACGTGCGAGGTCTCGGTTACATGATCGCGAAGGACGCCTGAGCCGATGCGTTCCATTCGCCGTCAATTGCTGTTCTGGCTGCTCGCTATCGTGTTGCTGGGCGTCGGCATTGCCGGCTGGCTGATCTACCACCAGGCGCTCGCCGAGGCCAACGAGCTATTCGATTACCAGTTGCAGGAGATCGCCGAGGCGTTGCCGTCCGAGCCGTTTTCGCAGGTGCTCGGCTCGCGCGATACTGGCGACGAAGGCATCGTGCTGCAGATCTGGAATCGCAACGGCGCGTTGATGTACTACTCGCGCCCGCGTGCGCCGCTCGCGCCGCGCGCCGAACTGGGCTTTTCGACCGAGCGCACCGAGCGTGGCGATTGGCGCGTGTACGGCGCGATTGTCGGCGACAACGTCGTGCAACTGGCGCAGCCGGTGTCGGTGCGCAACCGGCTCGCGGCCAACGTCGCATTACGCACACTGTGGCCGCTGATCGTGCTGCTGCCGTTGCTCGGGCTGGCGGTCTGGGTTGTGGTAGGACGTGGGCTCCGACCGCTGCGCCGGGTGACCGGGGCGCTCGAAACGCGTCATCCGGAAGCGCTCGATCCGTTGCCCGACAGCCGTCTGCCGCTCGAAGTGCAACCGCTCGTGCGTGCGCTCAACGGCCTGCTGCAGCGGCTCGCCACGGCGCTCGACACGCAGAAGGCGTTCGTCGCCGATGCCGCGCACGAACTGCGCACGCCGCTCGCCGCGGTGCAGATCCAGACGCAACTGGTGGCGCGCACCACCGACGATGCCGGCCGCCGCGAAGCGCTGTCCGATCTGCAGGCGGGCGTCACGCGCGCCACGCGGCTTGCCGAACAGTTGCTGGCGCTGGCGCGCTCGGAACCGGATGGTCACGTGCAGGCCCAAACGATCGACCTACACGCGCTGCTCGAGAACTGCGTCTTGACCTACACGCCGCTCGCGCAGCAGCGTGGCGTCGATCTGGGCGTCGAGACGAATGAAGCCGCCAGCGTGACCGGCGACCCCGACGCGCTGCGGGTGATGCTCAACAATCTGGTGGACAACGCAACCAAATACACGCCGCGCGGTGGCCGCGTGGACGTGAGCCTGCTTGTCGAAGCCGGTCATCCGGTGGTGCGCATCGCCGACAACGGACCGGGCATTCCACCCGCCGAACGCGAGCGCGTATTCGACCGCTTCTATCGGGCCGGGGAGAGCGCCGATCGTGCCCGTACGGATGTCTCGGGCAGCGGACTGGGGCTCGCCATCGTGCGACGCATCGCCATCCAGCATGGCGCTAGCGTGATGCTGGGCGACTCGCCTGCGGGCGGTCTCGAGGTCAGCGTGCGCTTCTGAGCGTGTTCAGTGGCAGACAGGTGAAAAGGGCGAGGATTTGCCGGCGTTCCATTGTTTAAGACTCCTTTAAGCGATAGCACGTACGCTTCATCCCATCCCCTTGAGCCTTTCTCCCTGTCAGGAGTACACGATGAATGCGAAAACCCTGTCCCGCAGCGCCGTCGCCGTTGCCGTTGCCGTCGCGCTGTCCGTCGGTTATGTGGCGGGCCATCGCGATGTGCCCGCGCCCCAGGTGATCGCACCGGCGCAAGCCGCGATGATGCCTGCCGAGGCGGCCGCGAAAACCGGCGTCCCCGATTTCTCCGGCCTGGTTGAAACCTATGGCCCGGCCGTCGTCAACATCAGCGCGAAACACGTGGTCAAGCAGACCGCGATGCGCAGCGGTGGCGACAACGGCGGCAATGCGCAGCAACTGCCGATCGATCCGAGCGATCCGTTCTACCAGTTCTACAAACGCTTCTTCGGCGGCGTGCCCGGTATGCAAGGCGGTGGCGGTGGCGACGATGGCGGCGAGCAGGGCGACCAGCCGAGCGCGAGCCTCGGATCGGGCTTTATCGTCAGCAACGACGGCTACATCCTGACCAACGCGCACGTCGTCGACGGCGCCAATGTCGTCACGGTCAAGCTGACCGACAAACGTGAATTCCGCGCAAAAGTGGTGGGCGCGGACAAGCAGTCGGACGTGGCGGTGCTGAAGATCGACGCGAGCAACCTGCCGACCGTCAAGATCGGTGATCCGAACCAGAGCAAGGTCGGCCAGTGGGTCGTGGCAATCGGCTCGCCTTACGGTTTCGACAACACGGTGACCTCGGGCATCATCAGCGCGAAATCGCGCTCGCTGCCTAACGAAAACTACACGCCGTTCATCCAGACCGATGTGCCGGTCAACCCCGGCAATTCGGGCGGCCCGCTGTTCAACCTGCAGGGTGAAGTGATCGGCATCAACTCGATGATCTACTCGCAAACGGGCGGCTTCCAGGGCTTGTCGTTCGCGATTCCGATCAACGAAGCCATCAAGGTCAAGGACGACCTCGTCAAGACCGGTCACGTGAGCCGCGGGCGTCTGGGCGTAGCCGTGCAGGGCATGAACCAGACGCTGGCGAATTCGTTTGGCCTGTCGAAGCCGAACGGCGCGCTGGTGAGCTCGGTGGATGCAAACGGACCCGCAGCCAAGGCCGGCTTGCAGCCCGGCGACGTGATCACCGCGGTGAACGGCTCGCCGGTGGCGGACTCGACCGACCTGCCGGCGCAAGTGGCGAGCCTCGCACCGGGCAGTCCGGCGACCGTGACCGTGTGGCGCGACAAGGCCAGCAAGGACATCAAGGTGACCATCGGCGCGATGTCCGACACCAAGGCAGCGAAGAGCGAGAACACGCCCGAGCAGATGCAGGGGCGTCTCGGCGTCGCGGTGCGGCCGCTTACGCCGGAGGAAAAGAGCAACGCCTCCGTCTCGCACGGTCTGCTGGTGCAACAGTCAGGTGGCGCGGCTGAAAATGCCGGCATCCAGCCGGGCGACGTGATTCTGGCGGTCAATGGCCGTCCCGTGACGAGCGTCGATCAATTGAAGCAGATCATCACGCAGGCGGGCAACAGCATCGCCCTCCTGATCCAGCGCGATAACGCACAGATCTTTGTGCCGGTGGACTTGGGCTGACGTAAAACTTGCCGGTCCGTTTGCATAAACTGCCGATGGACCGGCGTCCTTGCAGGTGAGTGGCGTGCCGTAGCCGACGACAGTTTGCGGTGCGAGCGGTGTTCGTCGGCGCGCCCGGCGGTGCGCCAGCCATGCAGGAGGTGCGAGCGGGCAGGCAGGCACGGCAGTTGCACTTCTTGGTCGGGCAGACCTACCCGACTCTTGAAAGGAGCGATGCAATGAAAATTCAAGGCAATCAGCGACGGCTCGTTGCGGCTGCGGTCAGCGTAGCGCTGACGCTCGGCCTCGCGGGCGGCGCGTGGGCGCAACAGCCGGCCGATACCACGGGCGGCAATACCTCCGACGACACGAGCGCGGGCAACGACAACGGCGGCGGCATGCCGCAGGTTCAGCATCAGGGCGACGTGGCCTTCGTGTCGGGCGGCGTCGGCAGCGACGAATCCAAAGCCTTGCAGGGCGCAGAACACCGCTGGCCGCTGGCGCTGCGTTTTACCGGCCCCGGTTCGGACTTCCTTGCCGACGTCCATGTGCAGATCGTCGACGCACACGGCTCGGACGTGTTGCAGACGACCTCTCGCGGACCGTACATGCTGGTGAAGCTGCGCCCCGGTCGCTACACCGTGCATGCGCGCTACAAGAGCGACGATCAGCAGAAGGCGGTGACGATCCCGACCACGGGCAGCGCGAAGTCGGCGTTTTACTGGAACACCCAGTAACCCGCCTTCACGCGAAGGTCGCGCAATCGGCCGAAGATTGGCCGATAATGATGCCACGGGAGATCCCGTGGCTTTTTTCATTCTGAATCCATGCTGAAAGCCGCCACGGACCGCCACAGTTTTCGCTGTCTGCGCGCGGCTACTGGGCTTTGAACCGCCTGCGGTGTCTGCCGCGCCGCCGGCGCTGACCGCCATCTGACGCCTGACAGGCGCCTGACTAAGGCCTGACCGATTTTTCGCATACGGAGCCGTGATATGAGCGATGCCTCGACGCCTAACGGAAGTCCCGCCAGTGGCGATGCCTCCCACGGCGAGGCTGCGGCCGGTGCATCGCGCGGGGCTCACCGCATTGCTATTGCCGTCAATGAACACCGGGTGCGGGTGATCCATCAGGGTGTCACGATGGCCGACACACAGGCCGCCCTCACGTTAGCCGAGACCGGTCTTCCCGAGGTATTTTATTTTCCGCGCGGCGATGTCAATATGGCGCGGCTCGAACGCTCCAACCATACGTCGCATTGCCCGTTCAAGGGGGCGGCGTCGTATTTCCATCTGCGCACTGAAGACGGCCTGGTCGAGAACGCCGTCTGGTGTTACGAGGACCCGCTCGACGGGGCCCGGCAGATCAAAGGGTATCTGGCGTTTTATGCATCGCGCGTCGACCGCATCGATCAGACATCCTGATCCCGCGGGCGCGCGTTCATCGGGGAGGCAGCCATGCAATTGAACGACGCGTTACGGATTGCCCTTGCACCGTCCGATGTCTGGGACGCGCTGCAGGATATCGCGTTGCTGCGCGCCAGCCTCGACAATTGCGAATCGTTTACCCGTCTGGCGAGCGGCGAATACGCGCTGACCCTGACCGTGCCGCTCGGACCGTTGCGCGCCCGCTACGAAGTGCGGGCGCATGTCGCCAGCAAGAATGCTTCCGAACCCGACGCGCCGCATCGTGCCTTGAACTTCAAGGCGCGCGCCGAAGGCATCGGCTCGCTGCGCGGACAGATCGACGTGACGCTGCGTCCGGACGAAACCACCTCGAACAAGGCACCCAGCACGCGCATCGACTATTCGGTGTGGGCCACCCTGACCGGGCCGCTCGCGGAATTGCCGACGCGTCAGCTGGAGAACGCGCTGCATGAGCTGGCTGACGATTTCTTCACCGAATTCTGCGCGGTCGTCCAGGCAAAGCACGGTCAGGGGCCGAACCGCGCGCGCGGCACCCACAGCCGGCGCCAGCATGTGTTTTTGCGGCCGATCAACCTGGGCGGAATGGCGCGACGCGCCCGCCACCACGATCACGGCGGCAGCCTGAGCGGACGTGCGACCAGCACGCTGTTCGGCACGCGCGCCTCGCATGGCGTGTCGCATCGCGAGCCGACGCCGCATGCCATGCCGCAGTGGCTCTGGGGCCTCATGATTCTTCTGGTGGCCGTACTGATGTACGCGGCGCACTGGTTCAGCCAGAGCTGAGCGCGGCGCGAGCTTGAGTCCGGACGGGGCTAAACGGGGTTGCCGCCCGTACGCAGTGCCGGGCTGAGCCTGAATGCGTCGAACATCGCTTCGACGAGTTCCCGCGCGTGCAGCTCGAAATCGGTGGATTCGGGCAGAAGCAGCATGTCGCGCAGCGAACCGCCCACAAACGCGTGCAGCATGGTCGCCGCCAGCCGCGTATTCAGGTCGGCGGGCATCTGGCCTTTAGATATGGCGTTACGCAAGCCGAGTTCGATCTTGCCGAGTCCTTCGCGCATGTTGGTCTGATAACGGGCCATCACCGGGCCCATTTCTTCGACGAATTCACACTTCAGAAACAGGATGTTGAACACGCGGCGGCGCCGCGCGTCCGCCGCGGTATCGCGCAGGCACACGGTGCAGATATCGATCAGCCGGCCGAGCGGGTCGGCCTCTTCGGGATTGACCGAGGCGGCTTTGAGTTCGTCGAGCGGCAGCAGCACCCGATCGAACATTTCGTTGAACAGGTCGCCTTTGTTAGCGAAATGCCAGTAAATCGCTCCACGGGTAACACCCGCAGCCTGAGCGATATCGGCCAGCGATGTGCGCGACACACCCTTCTCGAAAAAGACCCGCTCCGCGGCATCGAGGATGCCGGCACGTGTCTCCAGCGCCTCTTCCTTGGTCCTTCTGACCATATTCGTCTGACCTGCCTGTTTGCGGGATTACCCGGACACTTTTAAACCCGGCCCGTCACGATACAACCGACTGTTGCGACTTTTGGGAACAATTATTGCCGACCAATGGGCGTGCGGATAGTGAAACACACTTTTACATCCATCCGCGCATGTATATATAATAGCACCCCATCGATCGGATAGCCCAAGCAGTGGAGAGCGGTTAATATCCGTCACTGTTGCCTTTCAAAACGCTTGACGTCGTACCGAAAAGGTCGGCGTCGTGCGGCATTTCCGGATTTGGTGCATTTCAGGGTTGTTCATCCAATTCGCATAATTGGGCTGACGGTCACGCGTCGCGAGACGCGTGTGAGCGTTGCTTCCCCGGGGTAGGGACGCGCGCACTTTTCACGCATTTTTTCATTTTCTCAGCCTTGACAGAGGTCGCTCCATGCGCGTCGAACGGGTTCCATTTCGCTTAATCAGTGCCGCAACGGCTGCCATCCTGCTGGCAGCGTGCGGACCAAAACAATCGGTCCCGCCACAACAAACGCCGGAAGTCGGCATCGTGACCGTCCAGCCGACGGCCGTGCCTGTCGTCACCGAACTGCCGGGCCGTACCAATGCATTCCTCGTGGCGCAGGTGCGCGCACGGGTGGACGGCATCGTGCTGCGTCGCGAATTCACCGAGGGCAGCCAGGTGAAGGCTGGCCAGCGTCTTTACAAGATTGACCCGGCGCCGTACATCGCCACCTTGAATAGCGCCAAGGCAACCCTGGCCAAGGCCGAGGCGAACCTCGTGTCCGTCACTGCGCAGGCCAACCGTTACAAGGTGCTGGTCGCGGCCAACGCGGTCAGCAAGCAGGACTACGACAACGCGGTGGCCTCGCAAGGCCAGGCGGCAGCGGATGTCGCCTCGGGCAAGGCAGCGGTCGATACGGCGCAGATCAACCTGGGCTACACGGATGTCGTCTCGCCGGTGAGCGGCCAGGTCGGCATCTCGCAGGTCACGCCGGGCGCATACGTGCAGGCGAGCGCCGCGACGCTGATGTCCACCGTGCAGCAGCTCGACCCGATGTACGTCGACCTGACGCAATCGAGCCTGGACGGCCTGAAGCTGCGCCGCGAAGTGCAGGAAGGGCGTCTGAAGACGAGCGGTCCGGATGCGGCCAAGGTCACGCTGATTCTCGAAGACGGTCGCACCTATTCGGAAACCGGCAAGCTGCAGTTCAGCGACGTCACGGTCGACCAGAGCACCGGTTCGGTCACGGTTCGCGCCCTGTTCAAGAACAAGGACAACGTGCTGTTGCCGGGCATGTTCGTGCGTGCGCGCATCGAGGAAGGTGTGAACGACCACGCCATCGTCGTGCCGCAGGTGGGCATCACGCATGACCAGAAAGGCACACCGACCGCACTGGTGGTGGGTGCCGACAACAAGGTCGCGTTGCGTCAGCTCGTCACCTCCGCTACGTACGGTTCGAACTGGGTGGTCGATAGCGGCCTGAACGCGGGCGACCGCGTGATCGTGCAGGGCACCGACAAGGTTCGTCCGGGCATGGAGGTCAAGACCGTCCCCGCGCAACTGCCCGCCACACCCGCTTCCGACGCCACCGCTCAAGGTGCGCCGGCCGCCAGCGGTGCGCAGCCGGCACAAGCTGCCTCTGCTGCATCGGGCGCGTAATAACAGGGAGCCTGTTTCATGGCAAAGTTTTTTATCGATCGCCCGATTTTTGCGTGGGTGATCGCCATCATCCTGATGCTCGCGGGCATCGCGTCGATCTTTACGTTACCGATCGCGCAATACCCGACCATCGCACCGCCGGCCATCCAGATCAGCGCGAACTATCCGGGCGCGTCGGCGAAGACGGTTGAAAACACCGTCACGCAGGTGATCGAGCAGCAGATGAGCGGTCTCGACCACTTGCTGTATCTGTCGTCCACCTCGGACGACTCGGGTACGGCTACCATCACGCTGACGTTTGCCGCCGGCACCAATCCTGACATTGCGCAGGTGCAGGTCCAGAACAAGCTGCAGCTCGCCACGCCGCTTCTGCCGCAGGAAGTGCAGCAGCAGGGGACGAAGGTCACCAAGTCGAGCAGCAGCTTCCTGCTCGTCATGGCCTTCAATTCCGAAGACGGCAGCATGAACAAGTACGACCTGGCGAACTATGTCGCCTCGAACATCGAAGATCCGATCAGCCGGATCGACGGTGTGGGCACGGTCACGCTGTTCGGCTCGCAGTACGCGATGCGGATCTGGCTCGATGCGAACAAGCTCAACAACTACGGCCTGACGCCGGTCGACGTGCAGGCGGCCATCACGGCGCAGAACGTCCAGGTGTCGGGCGGTTCGCTCGGCGGCACACCTGCGGTTCCGGGGCAGTTGCTGCAGGCCACCATCAGCGAAGCCACGCTGCTGCAAACGCCCGAGCAGTTCGGCAACATTCTGCTGAAAGTGAACCAGGACGGTTCGCGCGTGCTGCTGAAAGACGTGGCGCGTATCGATCTCGGCGGCGAAAACTACAACTTCGACACCAAGTACAACGGCGTGCCGACGGCAGGCTTCGGTATTCAGCTCGCCACGGGTGCCAACGCTCTGGCTACGGCCAAGGCGGTGCGCGAGAAGGTCGACCAGTTATCGAAGTACTTCCCGCACGGTCTGGTCGTGAAGTACCCGTATGACACGACGCCGTTCGTGCGTCTGTCGATCGAGGAAGTGGTCAAGACGCTGCTCGAAGGGATCGTGCTGGTGTTCCTCGTGATGTACCTGTTCCTGCAGAACCTGCGCGCCACGTTGATTCCAACGATCGCGGTGCCGGTGGTGCTGCTCGGTACGTTCGCGATCATGAGCGCGGTGGGCTTCTCGATCAACGTGCTGTCGATGTTCGGTCTCGTGCTCGCCATTGGTCTGCTGGTGGACGATGCGATCGTGGTGGTGGAGAACGTCGAGCGGGTGATGGCCGAGGAGGGCTTGTCGCCACGCGACGCCACCCGCAAGGCCATGGACCAGATCACCGGCGCCCTGGTCGGCGTGGCGCTCGTGCTGTCGGCGGTGTTCGTGCCGGTGGCGTTCTCGGGCGGCTCGGTGGGCGCGATTTACCGGCAGTTCTCGCTGACCATCGTGTCGGCGATGGTGCTGTCCGTGCTGGTGGCGCTGGTGTTGACGCCGGCGCTGTGCGCGACGATTCTCAAGCCGATTCCGCAGGGCCATCACGAAGAGAAGAAGGGTTTCTTCGGCTGGTTCAACCGGAACTTCGAGAAGAGCCGCGACAAGTATCACAGTGGGGTGCACCACGTGATCAAGCGTTCGGGCCGCTGGCTCATCATCTACCTGGTGGTGATCGTGGCGGTGGGGATGCTGTTCGTGCGCTTGCCGAAGTCGTTCCTGCCGGATGAAGACCAGGGCACGATGTTCGTGCTGGTGCAGACGCCGTCGGGCTCGACCCAGGAAACCACGGCCCATGCGCTGAAGGACATTTCGGACTACCTGCTCACAACCGAGAAGGGCATTGTCGAATCGGTGTTTACGGTGAACGGCTTCAGCTTCGCGGGTCGTGGCCAGAACGCCGGTCTGGTGTTCGTGAGGATGAAGGACTACTCGCAGCGCCAGCATGCCGACGAAAAGGTGCAGGCTCTGGTGGGGCGTCTCTTCATGCACTTCGCGGGCTACAAGAACGCGCTGGTGTATCCGGTCAACCCGCCGTCGATTCCTGAACTCGGTACCGCAGCCGGCTTCGACCTGGAACTGCAGGATCGCGCGGGGTTGGGTCACGAGAAGCTCATGGAAGCGCGCAACATGCTGCTCGGCATGGCTGCGAAGGACCCGATGCTGGCGCAGGTGCGTCCGAACGGGTTGAACGACACACCGCAGTTCAAGGTGACGATCGACCACGAGAAGGCCTCGGCGCTGGGTATTTCGCTCGCCACGATCGATCAGACGTTCTCGATTGCGTGGGCGTCCTCGTACGTGAACAACTTCCTCGATACGGACAGCCGGATCAAGAAGGTGTATCTGCAGGGTGATTCGCCGTTCCGGATGAACCCCGAAGACCTGAACGCCTGGTACGTGCGTAACGGCGCGGGCACGATGGTGCCGTTCTCGGCGTTCGCGAGCGGCCAGTGGACGTACGGCTCGCCAAAGCTGGAGCGCTACAACGGCATTTCCGCGGTCGAAATCCAGGGTGCGGCGGCGCCGGGCAAGAGTACCGGCCAGGCGAATGCGGCAATCGAAGCGATTGCGGCGAAGCTACCGGCGGGGATTGGCTACGAATGGACCGGGCTGTCGTTCCAGGAAATCCAGTCGGGCTCGCAAGCACCCATCCTGTACGGCATCTCGATCCTCGTCGTGTTCCTGTGTCTCGCGGCGCTGTATGAGAGCTGGTCGATCCCGTTCTCGGTGATCATGGTGGTGCCGCTCGGCGTGCTGGGCGCACTGCTCGCGGCCACCTTGCGTGGTCTCGAGAACGACGTGTTCTTCCAGGTGGGTCTGTTGACCACGGTGGGGCTGTCGGCGAAGAACGCGATTCTGATCGTGGAATTCGCCCGTGAGCTGCAGCAGAGCGAAGGCATGGGCCCGGTCGAGGCCGCGCTGGAAGCCGCGCGTCTGCGGTTGCGGCCGATCCTGATGACCTCGCTTGCGTTCATTCTCGGTGTGATGCCGCTGGCTATCAGTAACGGCGCGGGCTCGGCGAGCCAGCACGCCATTGGTACCGGCGTGATCGGCGGGATGTTGACCGCCACCTTCCTTGCGATCTTCATGATCCCGATGTTCTTCGTCGTGGTCCGTTCGAAGTTCGGCGGTGACAAGGAAGACCCGGATGCGGCGCTCGAACACTATAACCAGCACCATCCGCACGACCCGCAAGGCCAGGGTCAAGATGGAAGCGGCTCGGGCAAGGGAGGACATTGAGATGCAAAAACACTCTTTGATTGCAGTGGCGGTTGCGATCCTCGCTACGGCTTGCACGATGGAGCCGAAGTACGATCGACCCGCCGAGCCGGTCTCCGGCGCGTTCCCGGCGAGCGGCGTCTACGCGACGCAGCCGGGCCCGGCGAATGCCGGCGCACGCAGTGCCAATGGGCAAGCAGCGGTCGACATCGGCTGGCGCGACTTCTTTGCCGACGCGCGCCTTCAGCGGCTGATCGAGCTTGCGCTGAAAAACAACCGCGATCTGCGCGTGTCGGTGCTGAATATCCAGCAGGCGCAGGCGCAATATCGGATCGCACGCTCGAGCCTGTTCCCGACTGTCAATGCGGCGGGTTCGGAGACGCGCACGCGCACGCCGGCCAACCTCTCGCTGCCGGGTCAGGAGCTCAGCACCGATTATTCGGTTGGGCTCAACGCGTCGTGGGAGCTCGACTTCTTCGGCCGGATTCGCAGCTTGAAGGACCAGGCGTTGGACCAGTATCTGTCCACGGCCCAGGCCCGCAAGGCAGCGGAAATCGCGCTGGTGTCGTCAGTGGCGGACCAGTATCTGACGCTGCTCTCGGATGACGATCTGCTGAAGGTCACGCAGGACACGTTGAATACGGCGCAGGCCTCGTACAACATCACGAAGCTGCAGTTCGAAACGGGCACGGGTTCCGAACTCGATCTGCGTCAGGCCGAGACAGTGGTCGAGCAGGCGCTGGCGAACCAGCAGGCGCAGGCGCGTCTGCGGGCGCAGGCGGAAAACGCCCTGGTGCTGCTGGTGGGCGAACCGCTGCCGGACGATCTGCCGTCGGGCAAGCAACTCGGCGATCAGGATCTCCTCACGGATATCCCGGCCGGACTGCCGTCCGACCTGCTGACGCGTCGTCCGGACATCGTCGAGGCTGAAGAGAATCTGCTGGCTGCCAATGCGAACATCGGAGCGGCGCGCGCTGCGTTCTTTCCGAAGGTCTCGCTGACGGGCAATTTCGGCACGTTGAGCCCGTCGCTGGGTGGGCTGTTCAAACCGGGGTCCGCGGCGTGGTCGTTTGCGCCCACGATCACCTTGCCGATCTTCACCGGCGGTGAGAACAAGGCCAATCTCGACCTCGCGCATGTCCAGAAGAACATCCAGATTGCGCAGTACGAAAAGGCGATCCAGACGGCCTTCCGGGAAGTGGCGGACGGTCTCGCGGCACGCGGTACCTACGATCAGCAGATCCAGGCGCTCGAGCGCAATACGTTTGCTGAACAGCGCGCGCTTACGTTGTCGGAGTTGCGCTACAAGAACGGCGTGGATAGCTACCTGAACGTGCTGACCGCGCAGACCAACCTGTATGCGGCGCAACAGTCGTTGATTGCGGCGCGGCTGAACCGCCTCACGAATCTGGTCGATCTGTACCAGTCGCTGGGCGGAGGCTGGATCGAGCACAACGGCGATCAACCGCGTCCGGCTGATGCGCCGGTCGACTACAGTGCGACGGGCAGCTCGGCGGCTTCGGTGAATTAGAAGCAACAGGAAGCGGGCGAGGGTGGATTCTTTTGCGGAATTCGCGGCTCGTTGAGCAAACAGATCCGGCAGGGCAAGGGCCGGCGTGACCGGTATATCCCGCTGGGCGAGCGGGCGTGCTACTGGGTGGAGTGGTACTGCGACCGGATACGGCCGTCGCTCGCGGTGAGGGCGGACGAATGGACGCTGTTCCTGACGGACTACGGCGAACCGTTCGGCAAGGGGCGGCTGTCTGACCTGGTGAAGCGGTACATGGAGAGGACGGGCATCCGCGAGGGGGCGTGTCATGTGTTGCGGCACGCGTGCGCGACGCACATGCTGGAGAACGGTGCGGATATCCGGTTCATCCAGGCGCTGCTGGGCCATGCGGACCTGTCGAGCACGCAGATCTACACGCAGGTGGCGATCGGCAAACTGAAGGAGATCCACGCGGCGACGCATCCGGCGAAGCTGGAGCGTGATGCGCTCTCCCTCTTAGCCGCTATCGAGGCCCAAGTGGACGGGGACGCAGGGTAAAGGAGTGCGGGCCTGGCGGCCCGACGGTGAAGAAGGTCCAGCGGCCTGCGGCCGGAGGCAACGAGGGCCGGGGGTAAATGTTGGGCCGGCTGCGCCGTCCCAACATTAAACATAACGCCCGGAAATTAGCACCGTTTGGCGGGCCGTCATCGCGCCAGTCGTTGCGTTTGCCGGCCCGCCAAACGGTGCTAATTTGCGTTATGTCTGGCGCCCCCGGCCCGGCCGGGTGCGCGAAGCGCACAGCAATACATCAGGGCCGCTGTGCGGCCAGTCACCTGGTGCACGAACAAGGCCAGGCAAGGCGCTGCGCGCAGGGCAAAGTCAGGGGCCGCGAGGCGGCCAGTGAATGGAGTGGGCCCCGCCCACCCGTCAGTCTGCTGCGCGCGGGCTGCGGCCGCGGTGCGGCCTTCGCGCCGTGCTCGCAGCCTGCCTCCCGTCCGCCCCCATGGGGCTCCCCAAAGTGAAGAACGAAAAAGCGCAAAGCGTGCTTCGCATGCGGTGCAAGCCGCCATGTCGTCTTGCACCGCATGTCCGAGCGTAGAACCCCGGTGGCCGTCAAGGCTGCCCTTCGGCGCGCGGTGCGCGGCCTTGACGGAGCAAGCGTGCGTAGTCGGATATGCGCCGTTACCGCGTAACGCCAGGGTCTGCGCGGTTCTGGCGCAGTGGGGCACGACAGCCCTGTTCCGCCGGGTTTGCCGTCTCCCTTCGGGAGCCGTCAAACCCGGCGGGCGACAGCAACGTTATCCATCCGGCCAGGTGTCGTTACGCGGTAACACCTGGCATGCTGGTGTTACCGCGTAACGATCAGAAGGAGGCTCCATGGCAATGAGTAGTGCAGCACGGCAGGCGGCGTATCGGGAGCGGCATCTGAAGGACGAGAACGGCAAGGGCGAGCGGCTGAGCCTGGTAATTGACCTGCATGCGAAGCGTGCGCTGGAACGGGTCGCTGCGTGTTACGGCGTCACGCAGCGGGCGATGCTGGAGCGGCTGCTGGTGCAGGCCGAAGAGGCGGCGCTCAGGCGAGCGGGGAAGCTACCCAAAGGACAGGCTGATTACTACGCTGGCCGGCTGGATCTGGATATCTGAGGCGTTACGCGGTAACGCCGGCCATGCGCCTGTTACCGCGTAACGACCCTGAAGTCACACTTGTTTCGAGATACGAATCAATCGAGAATCGCGTCTGGAAAAAATTCTCTGTCCGGCGAAGTCGATACGCGGCAAAGCCTTGCCTGATAAGGGGAAGCGGCCCATGTGAGGGCGGATTCGCGTCGGGACGTTTGTTTACTGTCGGAACCGGTATTACGATCCGAACACCGCAAGGTTCATCAGTGAAGACCCGATCGGCTGGGCGAGTGGGCAGACCAATGCGTATGCTTATGTGGGTGGGAACCCGGTGCAGTTCAGCGATCCGGAGGGGTTGCAGTGGGCATTTCCTATTCCAGCGGGTCCGATGCCGGGTATGGGGCCACAGGTGGGTGGTGGTGTTCCGCCTTGGTTCAAAGATCTGGTCAACGGCATTACGTCGATCAAGCCGCCGACAAATGCCTACGATCCGAACGGACCGAAGGCGCCTGGTAAGCCCTCAGCGGCTGATGGATTTCAAGACCCCAAGGGTGGTGAAAATTGGGTACCCAATCCGAATCCAGGAAGGGGAGGCTCTGCGTGGGGAACCGCCCACTTCTGTAGCCGCTAAAGAGAGCGTGCTGCCCGCGAGCGTCGAACCTGCCGCGCCGGCATTCGATATCCCGTGCGAGGTGAGTGGGTTGGAAATCGTGTTCACGCTGGATCCGGTGCGCTACCGTGTGCGCGGGTTTGATGCCAGGGCGAAGGCGACGGCGGGCGACAGCAACGTTATCCATCCGGCCAGAAGGTGCGGACGCTTAGAGGTGACGGGACTTGGCTTTGTGAGCCATTAGATGATTGATCTGTTGCTGCTGTTCCCCCATCGTGTCTATTGTGAAATATATTTCGATTGAAAGTAGGTGGATCTGCCGCAGGCGGTAAGCGACGCGCAGTACAACGGCGCGAACCAGCTCACGCGTTGGGCGGGCAAGACGCTGGGTTATGACCTGAACGGCAACCTTGCGAGCGACGGGGCTAACGAATACAGGTGGAATGCGCAGAACCTGCTGGCGCAGATGGTCAATGGGCACCGGATGCAGTCGTTCTGGATTGGCGACGAACTCAGCTTCACGATTCCGGATGACGACTGGGCGCATCGTATCCGCCAGTTCTCGCCTTACCCGGAGAGCGGTCTTGATGAGCTGACGTACCGGCGCATTGGGGATGATGCGGACGGGGATCGGTATGTGCTGCGCGATGGCAACAAAACAATGTGATCGCGCTGACCGATGCGAACCAGCAGAGCCAGACGCAGTACAGGTATCAGCCGTATGGGGCGACGACGGTAACGGGTGCGGGTGATTCCAACGCGCAGCAGTACACGGGGCGGGAGAATGATGGGACGGGGCTGTATTACTATCGCAATCGGTACTACGACCCAACGACCGCAAGGTTCATCAGTGAGGATCCGATTGGGTGGGCGAGTGGGCAGACGAATGCGTATGCTTATGTGGGTGGGTCAGCCACGATCAGCTTCCCGCATGAGTTGATGGTAGTCAACGGTTGGTGAGTGTTGACGCACTCGGCCGGCGCAGCCAGGCGACGCTGGCGAATGGCATCACGGCGACCTACGTGTGGGATGCAGCCAGCCAGCTGACCAACATCCCATACAAACCGGCTAACAGCAGCGTGCTGGGCGATCTGACATACGGCTACGACCTCGCAGAGCGGCGCACGAAGGACGGCGACCGCGGTACTCACTTGACACGCATTGCAAGGGCGACCGCCCACTTGAACTCAATGCAAATCCACCGCCCGCATCATCTCATCACCCGCCGCCGGTTCGTCATTCGCGCCACGTCCATCAAAATCATGCCCAGCGCGACGGATATCACGCTTCGCCGCACGTTCACCCTTCACGCCGTTGAACACCAGGTTCAACACCACCGCCGACACCGACGCCAGCAAAATCCCGCTATGCAGCAGCGGCGAGAGCGCGGACGGCAATTTGGCAAAGAACTGCGGCGACACCACCGGCACCAGACCCAGACCAATACTGACCGCGACGATGAACAGGTTGTGGTGGTTCTTCACGAAGTCGACCTTCGACAGCACCTTGATGCCGTTCGCAGCCACCATCCCGAACATCACGATACCCGCGCCGCCGAGCACGAACGCCGGCACTGACGCGACCACCTGTGCCATCTTGGGAAACAGGCCCAGCAGCACGAGAATCACGCCGCCCATGGCACAGACGAAGCGGCTTTTCACGCCCGTCACGCCGATCAACCCAACGTTCTGCGAGAACGACGTATGCGGGAACGAGTTGAAAATCCCGCCGATCAGCGTGCCCAGCCCGTCGACGCGCAGACCGCGCACCAGCGTTTTCTGGTCCACCGGACGATCCACCATGTCGCCGACCGCGAGGAACATGCCGGTCGATTCGATGAAGGTGACGAACATCACCGTGACCATCGTCGCGATGGCGAGCGGATCGAAGTGCGGCAGACCGAAGTGAAACGGCATGACGATGCCGACCCACGGCGCGGCCGTCACGCCTTCCATGTTGACGCGTCCGAGCACCACAGCAATTACGAAGCCGGCGACGATCCCGAGCAGCACCGAGATGTTGGCGATAAAGCCTTTGCCGAACTTGTTGATCAGCAGGATTAGCGTCAGCACGAGCAACGACAGGCCCAGATAGACCGGATTGCCGTAGTCGGGATTGCCGACACCGCCGGCCGCCCAGTTGATGCCCACTTCCATCAGCGACAGCCCGATGACGGAAATCACCACACCGATCACCACAGGTGGAAAGAAGCGCAACAGCTTGCCGACTGCAGGCGCGACCAGGATGCCTATCACCCCGGCCGCAATCGTCGAGCCGAAGATATCGAGGATACCCAGACTCGGATTGGTGCCGATCGCCACCATCGGGCCGACCGCCGCGAACGTGCAGCCCATGATGACGGGCAGCCGGATGCCGAAGATCCACAAGCCAAGGGTCTGGATCAGCGTGGCGATGCCGCAGGAGAAGAGGTCGGCGCTGATCAGGAACGCAATCTGATCCTTGGGCAGTTTCAGCGCGCTACCGATGATGAGGGGGACCGCCACCGCACCTGCGTACATGACGAGGACGTGCTGAATGCCGAGCGTCAGCAACTGGCCTGCGGGCAGTCGCTCGTCGCACGGGTGAACCGTGTTCGATTGCATTTGTCTCTCTCCAACATCTCGTTTTGGGATGACTCCAAGGTATGCGGAGAGAAAAAGCACAACAAGCCCACTGGGGCCTATTCCCGGCTTCGCGACGATCGTATGGGGCAGGGCATTTTGTAAGCCAATCTGGCTACGCATGCTGCGCAAACCGGCTGTGAGCCCCATGCTGCGGTGCTGGCGCCCGAGCGTGGCAACGGGCCGGATCAAAGCGATATGTGTGAGAATCCATGAGGTGTATTCGAATCGACACATAGTGTTGTTTTGACGCGGCTCGCGGGAAGGCGGGGTTAACCCGCGAATGACGCGTTTCGAGGTGCTCGCGCGTGGCGCGAAGCAATGTCGTCCAGGAGCAATGCGACGGCGAGTGCCGGATGACGCGTGACGTCATTTTCGGCGATCATAGGCGCCGGCCACGGTACGGCATTCAGAGACCGATTCAGGGAACTACAGGAGCATTCAGCATGAAGACGAAAGCAGCCATCGCATGGAAAGCCGGCGCACCGCTGACAATCGAAGAGGTCGATCTCGAAGGGCCGCGCGCCGGCGAGGTGCTGATCGAAGTGAAGGCGACAGGCATCTGCCACACGGACTACTACACGTTATCCGGCGCGGATCCGGAAGGCATCTTTCCGGCGATTCTCGGTCATGAAGGCGCTGGCGTGATCGTCGACGTCGGTCCCGGTGTGGGCACGCTGAAGAAAGGCGATCACGTGATTCCGCTCTATACGCCAGAATGCCGTCAGTGCAAGTTCTGTCTGTCGCGCAAGACCAACCTGTGTCAGGCGATCCGCTCCACGCAGGGCAAGGGCCTGATGCCCGATGCGACCTCGCGCTTCTCGCTCGATGGCAAGCCGCTGTTTCACTACATGGGCACGTCCACGTTTTCGAACTACATCGTCGTGCCGGAAATTGCCGTGGCGAAGGTGCGGGAAGACGCGCCGTTCGACAAGATCTGCTACATCGGTTGCGGCGTGACAACGGGCGTCGGCGCGGTAGTGTATTCGGCCAAGGTCGAAGCGGGCGCGAATGTGGTGGTGTTCGGGCTGGGCGGCATCGGGCTGAACGTGATTCAGGGCGCCAAAATGGTGGGCGCGGACAAGATCATCGGGGTAGACATCAATCCGGGTCGCGTCGAACTGGCGAAGAAATTCGGCATGACGCACTTCATCAATCCGAACGAGGTCGAGAACGTGGTCGACCATATCGTGCAGTTGACCGACGGCGGCGCCGACTATTCGTTCGAGTGCATCGGCAACACGAAGATCATGCGTCAGGCCCTGGAGTGCACACACAAAGGCTGGGGCCAGTCGTTCATCATCGGCGTGGCGGCGGCGGGCGAAGAAATCAGCACGCGTCCGTTCCAGCTGGTAACTGGCCGTCAGTGGAAAGGCTCGGCGTTCGGCGGCGCGCGCGGCCGCACGGACGTGCCGAAGATCGTCGACTGGTATATGGAAGGCAAGCTCAACATCGACGATCTGATCACGCACAGGCTACCGCTCGAACGCATCAACGAAGGCTTCGAGCTGATGAAGAAGGGCGAGTCGATCCGCTCCGTCGTGCTGTACTAATGCCGCACTCACGTTGCATTCAAGGGAGCGCATGATGCTCGAACTTCTGGCCTCACATGCTTGCCATGGCGGCGTGCAGCGTATCTACAAGCATGACTCGAAGATCACCGGACTGCCGATGCGTTTTTCGGTGTTCTTGCCGCCGCGGGCCGCGCAGGGATCGGGGGGCGTTGCGGCCAAGGTGCCGGCGCTGTTCTATCTGGCGGGACTCACCTGCAGCGAGGAAACCTTCCCGATCAAGGCGGGCGCGCAACGCTTCGCCGCGCAGCACGGCATCGCTCTGATCGCGCCGGATACCAGTCCGCGCGGCGCGGGCATCCCTGGCGAAAGCGCGGCGTGGGATTTCGGGGTGGGCGCCGGTTTCTATGTCGATGCGACCGAAGCGCCCTGGTCGAAGCACTTCCGCATGTACTCGTACGTGCGGGACGAGTTGCGCGAGACGGTGCTGGCGAACCTGCCGATCGACGGCGAGCGCCTCGGCATCTTTGGACATTCGATGGGTGGTCACGGCGCGCTGATGCTGGCGCTACGCAATCCGCAGATTTACCGCTCGGTGTCGGCATTCGCGCCGATTGCGGCACCGTCGCGTTGTCCGTGGGGTGAGAAGGCGTTCGCCGGCTATCTGGGCGAGGATCGCGAGTCGTGGAAGGCGTATGACTCGAGTGAACTGGTGGCGAGCGCATCGCACAAGTTCGCAGCGGGGATTCTGATCGATCAGGGACTCTCGGACCAGTTTCTCGCCGAGCAACTGCATCCTGAGGTGTTCGAAGCCGCCTGCCTCGCGGCAGGGCAGCCGCTGACGTTGCGCCGTCACGAGGGCTACGACCACGGCTATTTCTTCATCTCGACTTTCATCGAAGATCATCTCGCGCATCACGCGAAGGTGTTGCTGGCCTGAAGCGCCGGACGGTGACGCGGCGCGCGTGGAAAGCGACGCGCGCCGTCGTTGCTAGCGCCGGCCCAGCAGACTGCCGCCATATACCAGCGCGGCCAGCGCGGTGATCCAGAAGCTTGTCGGCCAGTCGGTATAGAAGGCGAGCGTCAGCCCGAGCCACGCCTGCGCGAGCGCGATCAGCGCGGCAAGCACCAGTCCAATCGACAGCCGCGTCGTGAGGTTTTGCGCGGCGGCCGCGGGTCCGACCATCAGCGTGAAGACCAGCAGCACGCCGACGATCTGCGTGCACGCCGCCACCGCTAGCGCGGCAATCGCCAGAAACAGCACCGATACGAGCCGCAGCGACACGCCCTTGGCCTCAGCCAGTTCCGGCTGCAGCGAAGCGAACAGCAACGGACGCATGATGGCGGCGAGTGCGGCCAGACTCAGAATGCCGAGTCCCGCCAGCACGCCCAGCGTGGATGCGTTCACCCCCAGCACGTTACCGAATAGCAGAGCCGTGACCTGGGTTGCATACGCGGTGAAGAAGTGCAGAAACAGCAACCCGAAGCCCAACGCGAGCGAGAGGATCACGCCAATCGCCACATCGCGTCCGGCCAGCTTTTCACCCAGCGCGCCCATGCCGACGCCTGCCGCCAACGTGAAACCGATCATCCCCCAGATCGGCGAGATGCCGAGCAGCACCGCGCCGGTCGCGCCGGTGAAGCCGACGTGCGAGAGCGCGTGTCCAGCGAAGGTCTGGCCGCGCATCACCAGAAAATAGCCCACGATTCCCGCCAGCACCGCGACGATCCCCGACGCCGCGAATGCGTTCACCATGAAGTCGTATTCAAACATCGTTCTTGTGTCCGTGGCGTGAGGCGTGATGGTGACCGTGGCTGTGGCCGTGTGAGTGCGTATGGCCCGACGCGCCGCCGTGATCGTGGGCGTCGTCTTCGTGTTCGTGATCGTGCTTTTCGACTTCGACATCGCCCGACATCACGAAGATGCGGCCGTTCACGCGCATCACGTCGATGGGCGAACCGTAGAGGCGCGACAGCACCGGCTTCGTGATGACTTCATCGACGGTACCGAGCGCCGCCACGCCGCTGCCGAGATACAGCACCCGGTCGAGCGCATGCAGCAGCGGATTGAGTTCATGCGCGGAAAACAGCACCGCGATGCCGAGTTCCTGCTGCACATTGCGCACCAGTTCGACGACGCTCTTTTGATGATGCGGGTCGAGGCTGATGAGCGGTTCGTCGAGCAGCAGCAGTTCGGGTTTGCCGAGCAGACACTGCGCCAGCAGCAGACGCTGCCGTTCGCCGCCGGACAGTTCCGACAAGGGCCGCGCCGCGAGCGCACGTCCCCCGACCAGGTCCAGCACGCGTTCGACATCCGCGCGGGTCTGCGCATCGGCGTGCGGCAGACCCCAGCGGTGGCCGTCGGCCGCCATGGCGACGAAATCGCGGCCGCGCACCCGGCGGCCGGCCAGCGCGCTGCGCGTCTGCGGCATATAACCGATCGACGCATTGCCGCGCACGACGGGCTGCCCGTGTACGCGGATCGTGCCGCTCGTTGCCGGCACGAGGCCGAGCACCGCGCGCATCAGCGTGGTTTTGCCTGCGCCGTTCGGGCCGAGTACGCCGATGAATTCACCTTGATTCACCTGCAGGCTCGTATTGCGCAGAATCGCGCGGCCGCCCAGTTCCAGCGTCACGTCCTCGAGTTCGAGAACCGGCGCGGCTCCTTGCGGCGTGCGGCCAGTCAGATTCATTGGGTGGTTCCTGTGGTTGTCTGGCTCCCCGCCAAGGCCGCGCCGAGCGCGTCCAGTTGCGTCAACATCCACACCTGATAGGTCTTGCCGGCCGGTTCGGTTTCAGTGACGCTCATGGTCGGTACGTGCGACTGCTGGGCGAGTTTCAACATGCGTTTGGTCAGGGCTTCGGTTGCCTGGCTGTTATAGATCAGAACGTGGACGCGTCTGTCGCGCAGATCCTTCTCGAACGCGGCGATATCCGACGCGCTCGCTTCCGTGTCGTTCATCGTCGCCAGCTGGAAGCGCAAATTGCGCATCGACAGGCCGATTGCGTCCGACATATAGCCGAACACAGGTTCCGTCGCCGTCACCGGCACGCCGGCATAGCGGCCATGCAACTCGGCGACCTTGGCGTCGATCGGCTTGAGCGAATCGAGAAACTTCGCGAGGTTCGCATCGTACGCCGACTTGTTCGCCGGGTCAGCCGTTTCGAGCGCGACGGTGACCGCGCGCGCCACGGCGGGCACCGTTGCCGGGTCGTACCAGAGGTGCGGATTGTCGCCGCCCTTCTTGCCGGTCAGGTCGGCGGCAACGATGATCGTGCGCTTCGCGTTCTTCGAGGCGTTCAGCAGTTTCGCCATCCACGGATCGTAGTCGGCGCCGTTGTAGACCACAAGGTTCGCGTGTTGCAGCGCGCGTGCGGTTTTCGGGCTGGCTTCGAAGAGATGCGGATCTTCATCTGGATTGCTCAGGATGCTGGTGACGTCGACGTGTGCGCCGCCCAACTGATGTACCACGTCGCCGTAGAAGTTTTCCGCGGCCACCACCTGGATCTTCGCGTCCTGCGCACAGGCAGCCTGGCTCATGGCCAGTACGGCTGCGCCAGCGACGAGATACTTCGACAGGCTGAGCGCGCGGCGCGCATCATGCCACTTCAAGCTGAGTTTTTTCATCCGTTTCCCTGCTGCGTAAAAGTTGGACGCGAGTGGTAGGCGAGGGCTCCCGTCGATCCGGGCGCGCTTAGCGGTGATGCGGGGATGCAATGATATAACGTATCTAATAGATTTGTCAGCGAGCGCAGCCTCCGGGAAGTGCTCCCGCCGCCGCGCCTGTCTCGTGTCACAGCCTCGTCATCTCTTGCGCAGGATCATTTGTCAGTCCTGCCGCGCTGCACCATCGAAATCTCGTGAAGCGCCTTGACATGACCGAACGCGTATCCGATCATTCGATCACTAACAGAGCAATTGTTCGCGTAATGAGCGTTCGCTCACCGCGACACAACTCGCAACGAACCGGAGACAAGCAGTGGCAGCAGCGCGATTGCAAGGGAAGG
The DNA here is from genome assembly GCF_050436545.1 of Paraburkholderia sp. GAS41. NCBI lineage: Bacteria > Pseudomonadati > Pseudomonadota > Betaproteobacteria > Burkholderiales > Burkholderiaceae > Paraburkholderia > Paraburkholderia sp. GAS41. The sequence goes on along the minus strand of NZ_JBNDMK010000011.1, from coordinate 112,408 downwards.
TGGCGATCCTCACAGGTGCGGCAAGCGGAATCGGCGAAGCGGTGGCGCGGCGTTATCTCGACGAGGGCGCACGCTGTGTACTGGTCGACGTCAAGCCGGCCGATTCATTTGCGCAGGCGCTGCGTGCCAGCGACAGCGAGCGCGTGCTGACACTCAGTGCCGACGTGACGCGCCGTGACGACATCCAGCGGATCGTCACGAGCACGGTGGAACGTTTCGGCCAGATCGATATTCTCTTCAATAACGCCGCGCTGTTCGATATGCGCCCGCTGCTCGACGAATCGTGGGACGTCTTCGATCGCCTGTTCGCCGTCAACGTGAAGGGCATGTTCTTCCTGATGCAGGCGGCCGCGCAGCAGATGGTCGAGCAGGGCCACGGCGGCAAGATCATCAATATGTCGTCGCAGGCGGGCCGGCGCGGTGAAGCACTGGTTTCGCACTACTGCGCAACCAAGGCGGCCGTACTAAGCTATACGCAGTCGGCTGCGCTTGCATTGGCGCCGCACAAGATCAACGTCAACGGCATCGCGCCGGGTGTCGTGGATACGCCGATGTGGGAACAGGTCGACGCGCTGTTCGCCCGCTATGAGAATCGCCAGCCAGGCGAAAAGAAGCGCCTGGTGGGCGAGGCGGTGCCGCTTGGCCGCATGGGCCTGCCTGAAGACCTGACCGGCGCGGCACTGTTCCTCGCTTCTGCCGATGCCGATTACATCACCGCACAAACCCTGAACGTCGACGGTGGCAACTGGATGAGCTAAGGCAGGGAGTCTGACCGGCTTGCCGCACCGTTTGCATAACAAACGCAGTAAAACATAACGTACCAGAAAGGAGACAAGTGATGAAAGCAGCCATGAAACCCGCGCTCAAGGCGGTCGGCGCCGCCGCAGTCGCGTGCGCGGCACTGAACGCCTCGGCGGGAACGGTGACAATTGCGACCTTGAACAACCCGGACATGATCGAGCTGAAGAAGCTGTCGCCGGCGTTCGAGCAGGCCAATCCGGACATCAAGCTCAACTGGGTGATTCTCGAAGAAAACGTGCTGCGTCAGCGCGCTACCACTGACATCACGACTGGCAGCGGCCAGTTCGACGTGATGACGATCGGTGCCTACGAGACGCCGCAATGGGGCAAGCGCGGCTGGCTCACCCCGATCACGAATCTGCCGGCTGCCTATGATCTCGACGACGTCGTGAAGACGGCGCGCGAAGGGCTCTCGTACAACGGTTCGCTGTATGCGCTGCCGTTCTACGTCGAAAGCTCGATGACGTACTACCGCAAGGACCTGTTCGCGGCGAAGGGCCTCACGATGCCCGACCAGCCCACGTACGACCAGATCCAGCAGTTCGCCGACAAACTGACCGACAAGGCCAACGGCGTCTACGGCATTTGTCTGCGCGGCAAGGCGGGTTGGGGCGAAAACATGGCGTACGCGACGACGGTCGTGAACACCTTCGGCGGCCGCTGGTTCGACGAGAAGTGGAACCCGCAACTCACCTCGCCGGAATGGAAGAAGGCCATCACGTTCTACGTGAACCTGCTGCAGAAGGACGGCCCTCCGGGAGCGAGCTCGAACGGCTTCAACGAAAACCTGACGCTGATGTCATCGGGCAAGTGCGCGATGTGGATCGATGCGACGGTGGCTGCCGGCATGCTCTACAACAAGCAGCAGTCGCAGATCGCCGACAAGGTCGGCTTCGCGGCAGCGCCGACCGAAGTCACGCCGCACGGCGCGCACTGGCTGTGGGCGTGGGCGCTGGCGATTCCGAAGTCGTCGAAGCAGGCGGATGCGGCGAAGAAGTTCATCGCGTGGGCGACCTCGAAGGAATACATCGAGATGGTCGCGAAGGACGAAGGTTGGGCCTCGGCGCCTCCGGGAACGCGTCAGTCGACGTATGCCCGTCCGGAGTACAAGGCCGCGGCTCCGTTTGCCGACTTCGTGCTGAAGGCAATCGAAACGGCTGATCCGAATCATCCGACGGCGAAACCGGTGCCGTACACCGGTGTGCAGTTCGTTGGCATTCCTGAGTTCCAGTCGTTCGGTACGGTAGTAGGTCAGAGCATCTCCGGCGCGGTTGCCGGTCAGATGACGGTCGATCAGGCATTGGCCGCAGGCCAGGCTACAGCCGAGCGCGCCGTGCGCCAGGCTGGCTACCTGAAGTGACGTGAAACACGCCGGCTGACGCCAGTCAGCCGGCCCTTGGCTGCACAGCGGGCCGTCGCGGCTCTCTGGCTGAGCTTGCGCATCCTGTCCAGATAACCTGGGCCGGTGCCGGCTCACCTGAACCCGCCGCGATATCCCGCGCTTTACCGAACAGGTGGTCACATCATGCGTCCTCTGCGCCTTCCTCTCATGCATGCCACTCCCCAGACCGAAAAAGAGCGCGAATCGCGCAAAGCCGCGTCCGCACGCTGGCTGGTCACACCGTCCACTGCCGTGCTGGTGCTGTGGATGGCGATTCCCCTGGCGATGACGATCTGGTTTTCGTTCACGCACTACAACCTGCTCAACCCCGATGAGAAGGGTTTTGCGGGCATCGACAACTACAAGTATCTCGCCAGCGATCCGTCGTTCCTGCCTTCGATCGGCCATACGCTCGAACTCATCGTCTCGGTGCTGGTGATTACCGTGGTGGGCGGGGTGCTGATGTCGGTGCTGTTCGACCGCAAGTTCTATGGCCAGGGCGTCGCGCGGCTGCTCTGCATCGCGCCGTTCTTCGTGATGCCGACCGTCAGTGCACTGATCTGGAAGAACATGATCCTACACCCGGTGTACGGCCTGATCGCCCAGGGGATGCGGGCGCTCGGCATGCAGCCGATCGACTGGTTCGCCGACTATCCGCTCACCGCGATCATCATGATCGTCGCGTGGCAGTGGCTGCCGTTCGCATTCCTGATCCTGTTCACGGCGATCCAGTCGCTCGACCAGGAACAGAAGGAAGCGGCCAAGATCGACGGGGCGGGCGCCTTTTCGATGTTCTTCTACATCACGCTGCCTCACCTGAGACGGGCGATCGCGGTGGTGGTGATGATGGAAACCATTTTCCTGCTGTCGATCTTCGCTGAAATCTACACGACCACCGGCGGCGGCCCGGGCACCGCGACCACCAATCTGTCTTACCTGATCTATTCGCTCGGCCTGCAACAGTTCGACGTCGGGCTTGCCTCGGCGGGCGGGATTCTCGCGGTCGTGCTGGCCAACATCGTGTCGTTCTTCCTCGTGCGGATGCTCGCGAAGAACCTGAAAGGGGAGTACGAAAAATGAGCCACGTTGCCGCTTCACCTGTCTCGACGACAACCACCTCATCGAAGAACGGGCCGTGGGCTGTTTTCAAGCGCGTCATTCCCGGCGTGCTGGCATGGGCCATCGCATTGCTGCTGTTTTTCCCGATCTTCTGGATGACGATTACCGCATTCAAGACCGAGCAGCAGGCTTACGCGTCGTCGCTGTTCTTTATCCCGACGCTCGACAGTTTTCGCGAGGTGTTCGCCCGTAGCAACTACTTCTCGTTCGCCTGGAATTCGGTGCTGATCTCGGCGGGCGTGACAGTGGTGTGTCTGCTGCTGGCGGTGCCGTGCGCGTATTCGATGGCGTTCTTTCCGACCCGCCGCACGCAGAAGCTGCTGCTGTGGATGCTGTCCACCAAGATGATGCCCTCGGTGGGCGTGCTGGTGCCGATCTATCTGCTGTGGAAAAACTCCGGACTGCTCGATTCGGTCTCGGGCCTGATCATCGTCTACACGCTGATCAACCTGCCGATTGCGGTGTGGATGACCTTCACGTACTTCGCCGAAATTCCGCGCGACATTCTCGAAGCCGGGCGGATCGACGGTGCGGCGACGTGGCAGGAAATCGTCTACCTGCTGATGCCGATGTCCTTGCCTGGCCTCGCGTCAACCGCGCTGCTGCTGGTGATTCTTTCGTGGAACGAAGCGTTCTGGAGCATCAACCTGTCCAGTTCCAATGCCGCGCCGCTGACGGTGTTCATCGCGTCGTATTCGAGTCCTGAGGGTCTGTTCTGGGCCAAGCTTTCGGCGGCCTCGCTGCTCGCGGTCGCGCCGATCCTGATCGTCGGCTGGCTGTCGCAGAAGCAACTGGTGCGTGGCCTCACCTTCGGGGCGGTTAAATGACGGTGACCGAAGCCAGGCTCGCGCTGATCTGCGATTGCGACGGCGTCCTGATCGACAGCGAAGCCGTGGCAGCGCGCATGCTGGTGCACGAACTCGAAGCGCGCTGGCCGGATTGCGACGTCGAACCGGTCGTGCTGCCGCTGCTCGGATTGCGCATCGAACGGGTGCTTGAAAACGCCGCGGCGCAGCTCGGCCGCAGTTTGAGCGCGGACGATATGGCAGCCATTCGCCATGCCGTCGAAGCCGCGGCGATGCAGGCGCCGGCCGTGGCCGGCATTGCCGAGGCACTCGCACAGATTGCGCTGCCCAAGGCGTGCGCAAGCAACAGCTTCAGCGCGTATGTGCAGGCGGTGCTGGCGCGCACCGGCCTCGCAGGGTTGTTCGCCGGCCGGCTCTACTGTGCGGATACGGTCGCGCTGCCGAAGCCGGCGCCCGACGTCTATCTGGCGGCGGCGAGCGGTTTTGGCCTCGCGAGCAGCGCGTGCCTCGTGGTCGAGGACAGCGTCACCGGCGTGACCGCCGCGAGCGCGGCAGGCATGACGGTGCTGGCCTTTATCGGCGGCGGGCACGCGAGCGAATCGCAGATCGGCGCGTTGCGGGCGGCCGGCGCGGCCCACGTGTTCGATGATATGACGCAGTTGCCGGCGCTGGTGAACCAATGGACCCAGCGGGTTGCCGCGGAATCGCATTGAGGCGCTCTGCAGTCACGACGCGGCAGCACCGCGCGAGCAGAGGCTTTCAACACTGGATTAACGTAGTACGAGCAACACACGGAGACACATCATGGCAAGCTTAACGCTGCGCAACATCAGAAAAGCCTACGACGACAACGAAGTGATGCGCGACATCAATCTCGACATCGCGGACGGTGAGTTCGTCGTGTTCGTCGGTCCGAGCGGCTGCGGCAAGTCGACGCTGATGCGGATGATCGCCGGCCTCGAAGACATTACCAACGGCGATCTGAGTATCGACGGCCAGCGCGTGAACGATATTCCGCCAGCCAAGCGCGGGATTGCGATGGTGTTCCAGTCCTACGCGCTCTATCCGCACATGACGCTGTACGACAACATGGCGTTCGGCCTCAAGCTTGCCGGCACCAAGAAGCCGGAAATCGACGCGGCGGTGCGCAACGCGGCGAAGATCCTGCACATCGACCACCTGCTGGATCGCAAGCCGAAGCAGTTGTCCGGCGGGCAGCGGCAACGGGTGGCGATTGGCCGCGCGATTACGCGTAAGCCGAAGGTGTTCCTGTTCGACGAACCGCTGTCGAACCTGGATGCCGCGCTGCGCGTGAAGATGCGCCTCGAGTTTGCGCGTCTGCATGACGAACTGAAGACCACGATGATCTACGTCACGCACGATCAGGTCGAAGCCATGACGCTGGCCGACAAGATCGTGGTGCTGTCGGCGGGCAATGTCGAGCAGGTGGGAAGTCCGACGATGCTGTATCACGCGCCGGCTAACAAGTTCGTGGCGGGGTTTATCGGCTCGCCGAAGATGAACTTCATGGAAGGCGTGGTGCAGTCGGTTACGCACGATGGCGTCACGGTGCGCTATGAAACGGGCGAAACGCAGCGCGTGGCGGTCGAGCCGGGCGCGGTCAAGCAGGGCGACAAGGTGACGGTGGGAATTCGCCCCGAGCATCTGCATGTCGGCATGGCCGACGACGGCATTTCGGCGCGCACGATGGCGGTCGAATCGCTCGGCGACGCGGCCTATCTGTACGCGGAGTCGAGCGTATCGCCGGAGGGCATCATCGCGCGGATTCCGCCGCTCGAACGCCATACGAAGGGCGAGATGCAGAAGCTGGGTGGCAAGCCTGAGCATTGCCATCTGTTCGACGCTCAAGGAAAGGCGTTCCAGCGCAAGATCGTCGAGGTGCTGGCGGCTTGATGCACAAGAGACGCGGCGCGTACCGGGAGGTCGGCGCGCGCCGCTGATGCGGCTATCGCGATTCGCACGAAGCGCTTGCTTCGGCGAGTCGCGATTTGCTTTGCGGCTTATAGAAAAAAGGGTAGTGCAACACCGGCTGTTGCTCTACGCCTCCAACGCCGCGCGAGCACACAGCTCGTCCGTCACCAGCCCCGACAGCCACCCACCCTTCAGCACCGCAATCACCGCCTCACGCTTACGCTCGCCACCGGCGAACCCGATCGTCGGCCGCCGCGGCGGTGAATCCAGCGCCACACTCGTGACGCGCTGACCGGTCGGCGATTCGACCTGCGCGCCCAGCGCGTCGATCGGCAGGCCGAGCATCTCGGCCACCGCCTTATGCTGCATCAGTTCCTTCACTTCCGCCGTGGTAATGAAGCCATCTTCGAACAGCGGACAGTGAGGGCCGATATTGCCGACTCCGACAAACGCGACATCCGCTTCGCCCGTCAACGATTCGACGATCCGGTAGAGCCGGTGATTGCACCACTGCGCGCGTTCGGCTTCGTTATCGGCGAGCAGCGGCGCGGGCAGCAGAAAATGCTTGCCGCCGGTCTTCTCCGAAATGTGCAGCGCGACGTCATAGCGGTTCGAGGAGCCGTCCTGGGCGATCGCCCCGACCATCGATACCAACCGGTGCTGCGGACGGTCCAGCTGGGCGATCTGATCGACCGCCGCTTTCAAGGTACGACCGCTGCCGACTGCGACCACCATCGGCTTTTCTTCGTTCAGATACCGTTCCATCACCTGCGCGCCGGCGACCGCCAGCTTGCGGTCGATTTCTTCGGCGGTGTCGTTGTCCACCGGCACGACCTCGCACATCGACAGTCCATAGCGCTTCGACAACCGCTCGGCAAGCGCGAGGCAATCGGCGAGCTGATGGTCGACCCGCACCCGGATCAGGTTCTTCTCGACTGCGAAGGCGACCAGCCGTTGCGCCACCGGCCGGGACACCTGCAACTTCTCGGCGATCTCGTTCTGCGTGTTGCCTGCGACGTAATACAGCCACGCGGCGCGCGTGGCGAGGTCGAGTTTTTCGTTGGACTTGGGCACGGTAGGCTTCTAGTGGTTTGCGCCGGTGATAGCAGCCGTTCAGCCTGCTGATTCCGGCATGGTCGGCATCGTGGAGAGGCCCTAAGCCAGCCGCTCGCGCGACGGATCGAACAGCGGCCGCACGTGCCGGTACAACGCCCGGAAACCGTCCAGGCGGGCGCGCAAAGCCGCATGCCGGGCGGGATCCGGCGTGAATTCCAGCTCCACCGGCGGCTTGGTCAGCACCTGCGCCGGATCGCCGCCGGCTGCCAGCCAGCCGAGGCGGGCCGCGCCGAGCGCGGCGCCGGTTTCGCCGCCGCCATGCTTGCGGGTCGTGGTGTTGAGCGCATCGGCGAGCAGTTGCGCCCAGTAGTTGCTGCGGGCACCGCCGCCGAGCAACGACAGCGCGCTCGTTTCAGTGCCAGCCGCGCGCAGCGCGTCGAGGCCGTCGGTGAGCGCGAAGCTCACGCCTTCGAGCACGGCGTAACCGAGCAGTGCGCGATCGGTGGCGTGGTTCATGCCGAAGAACACGCCCTGCGCATACGGGTCGTTGTGCGGCGTGCGTTCGCCGGACAGATACGGCAGGAAAAACGGTGCGCTCGTGAGCGCGTCGGGTGCGAGGGCTTCGATTTCGACGAGCAGGGTGGGCTCGTCGGTCGAGGTGAGCTTGCAGACCCAGCGCAGGCAACTCGCCGCCGACAGCACCACGCTCATCTGATGCCACCGATCCGGAATCGCGTGGCAAAAGGCATGCACGGCGGAGGCCGGATTCGGCCGGAAACTGTCGCCTACGACGCACAGCACGCCCGAGGTGCCGAGCGAGACGAAACCATCGCCCGGTTGCGTCGCGCCGATGCCGATCGCGCTGGTCGCATTGTCGCCGCCGCCCGCCGCGACGACCACGTCATCACCGAGGCCAAACTCACGGGCGATGTCGGCGCGCAAGATGCCTGACGATTCGCTGCCTTCGCATAGCCGCGGCATCTGCGCGCGGTTCATGTCGCAGGCGGCGAGCAGCGTGTCGGACCAGTCGCGTCGCGCGACATCGAGCCACAGCGTGCCGGCCGCATCCGATGGATCGGAGACCTTCTCGCCGGTCAATTGCAGCCGCAAATAATCTTTGGGCAGCAGCACGAACGCGGTCTGCCGGAAAATTTCCGGCTCATGGCGCGCCACCCATAGCAGCTTGGGCGCGGTGAAGCCGGGCATGGCCAGGTTGCCGGCAATCTGATGCAGTTGCGGCGCGCGTTCGGTCAGCTCGGCACATTCCTCCACGCTGCGCATGTCGTTCCACAGGATGGCCGGACGCAAGACACGGTCGTGCGCATCGAGCAGCACGGCACCGTGCATCTGGCCGGACAGGCCGATACCGCGCACCTGCGCGAACTCGTCGGGATGCTTCGCGCGCAACGCGGACAGGGCGGCGCGTGTGCCGTCCCACCAGTCGGAGGGATTCTGTTCGGCCCAGCGCTGATGCGGGCGCGAAACGGTAAACGGCGAACCCGCTGTGCCGATCACGCGACCGGTGGACGCGAGCAGCAGGACTTTCACTTCGGACGTGCCGAGGTCGATGCCGAGATACATGGGCGCGGAACCTTCGTCGTTGGGGATGCGCTACTTTAGCCGCACAAGGCGGCCGATGCCATGGGCGTTAGACCTGGCCTGGGATAAAGCGGGGGAGTGACGCGCGATGCAGGTACAGGCGGAGGCCTGGAGGCGCGGTGGGCGCACCCCCAAACCCCCAGAGATCAGCCGCGTGTAGCCAGCCAGGCATCCACGCGGGCGAGCGCACCGCGCAACACCTTCTCCAGTTGGGGCGTCTGCGCCATGCTGCCCCACAGGAGCCGGTCGGAGCAGAAGGCCTGCAGCGGGTCCGATGCGGCAAAGAAGCCACGCGCGACACGTTCGTCCATCACGCCATCCTGATACTGATAGGGCAACTTGCCGGCCTGCCAGCGGTCGAGAAAGCGGAAGAACAGGGCGGGCAGCACGGCGGTGGCCGCGGGTTCGACGCCGCGCGCGAAGCATTCGGCGAGCGTCGGGGCAATGAAGCCGGGAATCTTCGAGAAGCCGTCGGCGGCGACGCGCTGGTTGGTGTCCTGGATATGCGGATTGCCGAAGCGGTCCAGCACGACATCGCGATAGCGCGCGAGATCGAGCGGGCTCGGTGTGAGACAGGGGATCACGTCCTCGCTCACGTAATCGTAGGCGAACTGACGGATCTCGGGGTCGAGCGTGCCTTCGTGGATGTAGCTCAGTCCAACCAGCGTACCCGCCCACGCGATGCAACTATGCGTGGCGTTCAGGATGCGGATCTTGGCCTCTTCATAAGGCACGACCGAGTCGACCAGTTCCGCGCCGACGCGCTCCCAGGCCGGACGCCCAGCGCGGAAGTGATCTTCGATGACCCACTGGATAAACGCCTCGCCCATCACCGGCACGGCATCGTCGAAACCGGTGGCGGCCAGCACGCGCTCACGCACGTCCGGTGTAGGACGCGGCGTGATGCGGTCGACCATCGAACTCGGCGAGGTCGTGTTGGCGTCGAACCATGCGCGCAAGGCGTTGGCGTTGCGCCGCTCGAGAAACTCGCTCATACCGGCGTGAAAGCGCTCGCCGTTGCTGCGCAGGTTGTCGCAGCTTTGCAGCGTCACTGGGCCGGCGTTGCGTTGCATGCGGGCTTCGAGAATCGCTGCCAGCGCGCCGTAGATGGTGGTGTGACCGCCGTCGAGGTCGGTCGCGAGGTCTGGGTTCGCGGTATCGAGGCGGTCGTGTTCGTCGAGGTAATAGCCGCCTTCGGTGACGGTGAAGGCGACGATCTTGCAGGCCGGGTCGGCGCCGGCCTCGATCAATCCGTCGAGGCTCTCGGACCACGGCACCACGCGCTCGATCGAGCGCACGGTTTCATACTCGCGCTCGCCGCCGGGCGTGACGGTTTCGAGCGTGTAGACGCCGTCTTGCGCGGCGAGTGCTTCGAGTACCGGATTCATGTCGCCGCGAATATTGCCGACTGTGAGGGACCAGCGAGGCTCGCCCTCCTTGCGCAACTCGTTCAACCGATGCAGATACCACGCCTGGTGGGCGCGATGGAACGATCCTGCACCGATGTGCAAGATCACCTGGGCGTCCGCGACGCCGCTTTGGCCGCTACTCATCTTCGTCTCCTGATCCCATGCCACCGGGTGGCGAAAGTTCTCCGCACGGTCTGCGCGCGCGTCTTCTGATTCGGAGCATTTGCTCTGCATGTGAGCGAATGATCGTACCCGGCGAATCGAAAGTCAAGGCGGCAAACGCGGCAATCTGTGGCGCAGCGCCGCGTGGCGGGTCGTCCAGACGACGTGCTGCGGGTGCGTATCGTTGTCGGGAGGGACCTGGCGGGGCTGCTGCAACGCATCAAACCCACGCGCGAAGTACGCCGGGTGACATCCGCGCGGGAAGGTATCGGTCCGCGATTTCATTTTTAATGGCGTGTCGCTGGTTTGAGGTCTAATTTCCGTTATGCGTTCATCCCACCCCATCAACGGGTCATGCACCGGATCCCATCGCCATGAAGACCACTTTCGATTTTTCAGAGCGCTCGATTCTCGTCACGGGCGCGTCGAGCGGGATTGGCCGCGTCACCGCCGAGTTGCTGTGCGCGAGCGGCGCGAGTGTCGTCGCGGCGGCGCGTAACGTCAACGAACTGGCGCGTCTCGCCGAGGAGACGGGTTGCGAGCCGCTGGTGCTCGATGTCGGCGATCCGGTGGCGATCGACGATGCGCTTGCGGATCTCGACGCGTTCGACGGTCTCGTGAATTGCGCGGGCATCGCTTTGCTCGAACGCGCGATCGATACGACGGCCGCGAGTTTCGATCACGTGATGGCGGTGAATGCGCGCGGCGCGGCGTTGGTGGCGCGTCATGTGGCGCGCGGGATGATCGGGGCGGGGCGGCAGGGCAGCATCGTCAATGTGTCGAGCCAGGCGGCGCGGGTGGCGCTCGACGATCATCTGAGCTACTCGGCGTCGAAAGCCGCGATGGATGCGATTACGCGCGCGCTGTGCATCGAGCTTGGGCCACACGGTATTCGCGTGAATAGCGTGAATCCGACCGTGACGCTCACGCCGATGGCCGAGCTGGCCTGGAGCGATCCGCTCAAGCGCGGGCCGGCGTTGCAGGGTATTCCGCTGAAGCGCTTCGCCGAGCCGCGCGAAGTGGCGGAGCCGATCCTGTTTTTGTTGAGCGACGCGGCGTCGATGATCAGCGGGGTGGCGTTGCCGGTCGATGGGGGCTTTACGGCGCGCTGAGAAGCGGCGGGCGCCGGCGTGCGGCGCCCTGTGTCCTGTGTCCTGTGTCTGTACGCTTGTGCGCTTGTGCGCGGCATGTCGTGAAGGGTCCACGCCGCCGCAGGAGAAAGCCCTAAAGCATCGTCCTCACATGCCACAACTCCGGAAACAGCACCACGTCCAGCATCTTGCGCAGATAAACCGCCCCATTGGTCCCACCCGTGCCCTGCTTGAAACCAATAATGCGCTCGACCGTTGTAACGTGCCGGAACCGCCATTGCCGGAACGCATCTTCCAGATCGACCAGTTCTTCGGCCATCTCGTACAGTTGCCAATGTTGCGACGGGTTGCGATAAACCTCGAGCCAGGCCGCTTCCACTGACGCATCGTGCGTCGTCGGCTGGGTCCAGTCGCGTTCAAGCCGTTCCGGCGCGATCGCGAATCCGCGCCGCGCCAGCAGACGAATCACCTCGTCGTAGAACGAAGGCGCTTCGAGCGTGGCCTTGACCTCGGCGAACACGTCGGGCCGATGCGCATGCGGCTTCAGCATCAGCTCGTTCTTATTGCCGAGCAGAAATTCGATCTGCCGGTACTGATGCGACTGAAAGCCGGACGAGCTGCCCAGATACGGCCGCATCGCCGTGTACTCGGAAGGCGTCATGGTCGACAGCACGCTCCACGCCTGCACCAGTTGCTCCATGATGCGCGACACGCGCGCGAGCATCTTGAACGCAGGCGGCAGGTCGTCACGATGCACCGCGTGCAGCGCGGCACGCAGTTCATACAGCGCGAGCTTCATCCACAATTCGCTGGTCTGATGCTGGATGATGAACAGCATCTCGTTGTGATCCGGCGAGAGCGGATGCTGTGCGGACAGGATCGAACCCAGCGACAGGTAGTCGCCATAGCTCATCGACTTCGAAAAATCGAGCTGGGCGTCATGCCAACTGTCGTCGTCCGCTGCGGGCACATGCGGCGTATGCGTGGTGTGAGCCGCCGCGTCGCCGCTGCCGTGCCCAAAGGGACAACCACCCTGCGCCGGCGCACTCCCAGAGGCTTCATAAGAACCCGGCATCCCCGGCGTTTGCATATGATCGGTCATCGCGCGCTCCTCAGGTCACCGCACCGCGCGCGGCGAATTCAGGCGCCCGCCAGGTCTCTTTGGCCAGCACCTCACGCAGCGTTTCAACCGCATCCCACACATCGACAAAGCGCGTATACAGCGGCGTAAAACCAAAGCGCAAGACGTGCGGTTCGCGATAGTCGCCAATCACGCCACGCGCGATCAACGCCTGCATCACTTCATAACCGTGCGGATGTTCAAAGCTCGCGTGCGAGCCGCGTTGCGTGTGATCGCGCGGCGTGACGAGCTTGAGCGGAAACTCCGCGCAGCGCGATTCGACCAGTTCGATAAACAGGTCGGTCAGCGCGAGCGATTTCCGACGAATCGTCTGCATGTCGGTTTGCAGAAACACGTCCAGTCCACATTCGACCAGCGCCATCGACACCATCGGCTGCGTGCCGCACAAATAACGGCCCACGCCGTCGTCGGGCTTGTAGACCGGGTTCATCTCGAAGGGCGCGCGATGTCCCCACCAGCCGGACAGCGGCTGTGCGAACTCTTTCTGGTGACGCTGCGGCACCCACACGAACGCCGGCGAACCCGGCCCGCCGTTCAGATACTTGTACGTGCAGCCGACCGCGTAATCCGCGCCGACGCCGTTCAGATCCACCGGCACCGCGCCCGCCGAGTGTGCGAGATCCCACAGCGCGAGTGCGCCTTTCTCGTGGATCAGCTGCGTGAGTGCGGCCATGTCGTGCATGTAGCCGGTGCGGTAGTTCACGTGCGTGATCATCGCGATGGCGGTGTCGTCGCCGATTGCCGCCGGCAGTTCGGACGGATCGTCGACCAGCCGCAGTTCATAACCGCGATCGAGCTGCTCGATCAGGCCCTGCGCGATATACAGGTCCGACGGGAAATTCGAACGTTCGGAGACGATCACGCGTCGCTTCGGATCGCGCTGGTTCGCCAGCCGCACGGCGGCCGAGAGAAGCTTGAAGAGGTTGATCGAAATCGTATCGGTGACGACCACCTCGTCAGGGGCTGCGCCGACCAGCGGCGCGAGCTTGTTGCCGAGGCGGCGCGGCAAGGCGAACCAGCCCGCGCTATTCCAGCTGCGAATCAGTCCTTCGCCCCATTCGGCGGCGATCACCGTCTGCGCGCGTTGTGCGGCGGCGGTGGGCGGCACGCCGAGCGAATTGCCGTCGAGATAGATCGTGGTCGCAGGCAGCGCGAACTGGTCGCGCAAGGGGCCCAGCGGATCGGCGCGGTCGAGCGCTACGGCTTCGTCACGGTTGTTCATGATGGTCCAGTCAGAAAGATCGGGTAGTCAGGCGGGGTTGACGGTCGCGGGCAGGGCGCGCAGTACGGCGCGTACCGGACTCGCGTCGAGCGTGGCGAATTTGAGCGGCAACGCGATCAGTTCATAGTCGCCGGCGGCGACCGCGTCCAGCACGATGCCTTCCAGAATCGCCATGCGATGGGCGCGAATCCGCTGATGCGCGTCCATCGTCTTCGAGTCCTGCGGGTCCAGCGACGGCGTGTCGATGCCGATCAGCCGGACGCCGTGCGCCGCGAGCAGATCGATCGTTTCGGGTGCGACCGCGCAGAATGCGCTGTCCCACGAGGTGGTCGGGGCGCGCTCGTAGGTGCGCAGTAAAACGCGCGGCGGCACGCCGTCCAGCGCATCGGCCACCTGCTCGGGCCTGACGACGGGCGCGGCGCCGAGGCAATGAATCACCCGGCAGCGGCCCAGGTACGCGTCGAGCGGCACGGCGCCGATGGCGGCGCCCTCGGCGTCGTAGTGGAGCGGGGCGTCCGTATGGGCGCCGGTGTGCGGCGACAGGGTGAGCCGGGCGACGTTGACCGGCGAACCGGCTTCCATGCGCCAGACGCGTTCGATGCCAACCGGCGTGTCGCCCGGCCAGACGGGCGTCGCGGTATCGATGGTGGGGGTGATATCCCAAAGTGTCTTCATGTCTCCGTCGTCTCTTGCAAGCTATGCAGGAATGATAGGCGGGGCGTTATGAAATGTGCTTGCGAAAAAATCTCGTTTTTTGATCTCTCTTGGAACATAATTTGATTCAAACAGGAAAGGGAGACCGAATGTGAACGCGATCTCGCTCGACGCCACCGATTGCCGTATCTTGACGGTGCTTCAGCAAGAAGGAAGGATCAGCAATCTCGACCTGGCGGAGCGTATCTCGCTCTCGCCTTCGGCCTGTCTGCGCAGGCTGCGCCTGCTGGAGGAGCAGGGTGTCATCGAACGCTACCGGGCGTGCCTGAACCGCGAGGTGCTGGGTTTCGAGCTGGAGGCGTTCGTGCAGGTGTCCATGCGCAACGACCAGCAAAACTGGCACGAGCGCTTCGCCGAGGCATTGCGGGACTGGCCGGAGGTGGTCGGCGCGTTCGTGGTGACGGGCGAAACCCACTACCTGCTGCGCGTGCTCGCGCATAACCTCAAACACTATTCGGATTTCGTGCTGGAGCGGCTCTATAAGGCGCCTGGCGTGATGGATATCCGTTCGAATATCGTGCTGCAGACGCTCAAGGAAGATTCGGGCGTGCCGGTGGCGCTGGTGGCCGCGGCGGCGTCGCGCGGCAGTGTGGTCGCCGGCGACTGAGGGGAAGCTGGGGCGCGGCGCCCTCAAGGGCCCGCTGCCGCGAGGCACGATCTACAACGACTTCAGCCCGTGAAACTGGCCGTTCTGGAACACCAGCGGCGCGAGTTCGCCGGCCTGCTCATGCACGCCGCAACGTTCCACCTCGCCTACAAAAATAACGTGATCGCCTTCCTCGTAGCGGCTGCGGTTGTGGCATTCAAACCACGCTAGCGCACCGTCGAGCACGGGCATGCCGGAATCGCCCGCGGCATGGGAGACGCCCTCGAACCGGTTGCCTTTCACGGTCGCAAAACGCTTGCACAGATCGAGTTGCGAGGCGGCTAGCACATTTACGACGTAGTGACTGTTCGCCTGGAACGCCGGCATCGACGCCGAGCGCGTTGCGAGGCTCCACAGCACCAGCGGCGGCGTCAGCGAAACCGAATTGAAGGAACTCGCTGTGATGCCGATCAACTCACCCGCGGCGCCCCGCGTGGTGATGACGGTTACGCCGGTGGCGAACTGGCCCAGCGCCTTCTTGAAGGCGAGCTGGTCGAAGTTGGGCGGACTGGCGCGCTTCATTGGACGCGGGTCCACTGGATTCGCCGGGCGGCCACGTAGCGGGTGCGGATGGAATAGATTGAATCGAAAGTCATGTGGAAAGTCGGCGATTTGTCCCAATTTTAACGGAATCGCGGGCGGACTGGCCGCGAACCTTGGCGGGCGTCATCCGCGTGGCCCGATTCATGCGGCGCGTGAGCTATCTCGCGACAGGGCGCGAAGGGCGGTGGCGCAGTTTTTCTCGACCAACGCGGCCCGGCCAACGTGCCGCGGCTAGCGTGGCCCAGCTAACGCGGCGCAGGCGCCTGGCGGGGCCAACGTGGCGTGAGCAAGGTAGCCCGACCTACGCGGCCCGACCCAAACAGCGAGCGGCAATCAATCAGGAGCAGGCAGCATGACTCAGACAGGTGAAGTCGCCACCCTCGGCGGTGGTTGTTTCTGGTGTCTCGAAGCCGTATTTCTCGGCGTCGAGGGCGTCACCGCCGTGCAGTCCGGCTATGCGGGCGGCAAGACGCAGCAACCGACCTACGAGCAGGTGTGCGACGGCGACACCGGCCACGCGGAAGTCGTGAAGGTCGAGTTCGATCCCGCCCGCATTGGATACCGCGAGATTCTCGATATTTTCTTTGCGATCCACGATCCGACCCAGCTCAACCGCCAGGGTAACGATGTCGGCACGCAATACCGCTCGGTGATCTTCACCGAGTCGGATGCGCAACGCGAGACGGCGCGCGAGGCGATCGGCGAGCTTTCAGCAGAAGGCATCTACGATGGGCAGATCGTCACCCAGGTTTTACCGCTCGACGGTAACTACTGGCCCGCTGAAACCTATCATCAGAACTATTTTGCGCAGCATCCGAACCAAGGATATTGCTCGGTCGTCGTAGCGCCGAAGGTCGCGAAGTTTCGTCAGAAGTTCGCGCATCGGGTAAGGGCAGGCTGAGCGCGGGCGGCGAGGCCGAAGGGCCCACGGTCAATTCGGCTCAGCCGGTTCCGGGCTCGTGCCTTCGTCCTTCAACCGCGCGCAGGCGTCGACAATCGCCCGTGCGAGTTCGATGCAGCTCAGAGGCGCCGACCCTTCCGCCTTGTTGTTGACCGCAATCACCACCGGCTGACCAGCGATGGCATACCGCGCAGCCAGTTCCGCCAGCGCCAGCCGAGTGGCCGGATCTTCGTCGACGAGGCGGTCGAACGGATCGTATTTCGCTTTCGCCTGTTCGTATTTGAAACCGCTGTGCAGACTCCAGCGCACGATGAGCGGCCCGGCCGGCTCGCCGTCGAGCAGTGCGAGCGCGGCCGCCTGACGCAGCGGATCGGGCATGCGCGCATGCAATCCCACGCAATAGCGCACACCGGCCGCTTTCAGCGTCCGGATGAAGCGCGGCGTGAGCAGACACGCGTCGCGAATTTCGACTGCATACCAGGCACCGTCCGGCAAACGCGGCAGCGCGCCCAGAAACTCAGCGAGACGCTCGATGAAACCCGCGGCGTCGGCCAGCATCTGATCCGGCAACGGCGAGAACTGGAACACCAGCGCACCGGCCTTGCTGCCGAGTCCGTCGAGACAAGGCCGCACGAATTCGTCGGCGGCCAGTTGGGCATTCAGAAAGCACGGATTGAGCGAGACCGGTTCGCCGCGTTCGGCGCGCACGGTGGCGTCCGTGACGAGGGCGGGCGCCTTGACGATGAAGCGGAAGTGCTCCGGCACCTGCTGTGCATAGCGCAGATAGTCCGTCACGCTGAGCGGCGCATAAAACGAGCGGTCGATGCTCACCGTGCGTAGCAGCGGATGCGCGCCATACGCCGTGAGGCCGTCGCGCGACAGTTTGCTATTGCTGTAGTCGTCGCCGTAGACGATGTCTTTCCAGCCCGGGAACGACCACGTCGAACTGCCCAGACGGATGTGCGGCGGCAACGCGCGGGCGAATTCAAGAACTTCAGCCGAGGCTTCGGCCGCGAGGACGTCGCGAGCGCGACGCTTTTTGGCCGGCGCGGCGCCACGCGATGAGGGCGTCAAGGCCGCTTGCGCTTCGATGATGGTGGTGTCGCCGTCGAGCGCGCCGGCCGCGTCAGGCTCTGGCGCCTCGACCGGCATGCCGAACAGATCCAGTTGCCCCGCCGCAATGTCCAGCTTGTCCGCTGCGACACTCGTCAGCAGCGGGGATTCACTTGCTCCGCCTTCGTCCATCGATTTCTTATGCTGTCAAAAGTTGCGCCGGAGCGGCAGCGCGACGGTGCAGTGCTCCGGCGCGACCGCGTCACAGCGGTTTGTCGTACATGTAGCGGCGCGACCACGGCAAGGTCTTCGCGCTGCGGCCCGCCTTGCGGCACACCACCTGGTAGATCGACACTTCGTCGTTCTCGAAGGCATACGCGCAACCGGCCAGATACACGCGCCAGATGCGGAATTTCTCATCGTCGACGAGCGTACGGGCTTCTTCCGCGTGTGTTTCGAAATTCTCCGCCCAGATATCGAGCGTGTGCGCATAGTGATGGCGCAGGCTTTCGACGTCCACCGCTTCGAGGCCGCCACGCTGCATCGATTCGAGCGCCAGGCTGATGTGCGGCAGCTCGCCGTCCGGGAACACGTAGCGGTCGATGAACTCGCCGCCGCCCAGTGCCGTTTCGCCACTGTCCGAATCGCTCGACGTGATGCCGTGGTTCATGGCAATGCCGTCGTCGACCAGCAGATCGTGCATCTTCTGGAAATAGCCCGGCAGATTTTTGCGGCCGACGTGCTCGAACATGCCGACGCTCGTGATGCGATCGAACTGGCCCTGCACGTCGCGATAATCTTGCAGACGGATCTCGATCCGGTCTTCGAGACCAGCGGCTTTCACGCGCGCGGTAGCCAGATCGAACTGGTTCTGCGACAGCGTCACGCCCACGCACCGGGCGCCGAATTTCGAGGCCGCCCGCAGCACGAGCGCGCCCCAGCCGCAGCCGATGTCGAGCAGACGCTGACCGGGTTGCAACTGGATCTTGGTAAGGATGTGGTCGATCTTCTTGATCTGCGCGGTAGCGAGATCTTCATCGCCGTTCTCGAAGTAGGCGCACGAGTACACCATATTCTCGTCGAGCCACAGCTTGTAGAACTCGTTCGAGACGTCGTAGTGATACTGGATGGCTTTCTTGTCCGACGATTTCGAGTGACTGAAGTAGCGTCGCACGCGCGCCAGCTTGCTGGCACTCGTCACCGTGCTGCGGGCAAGGGAGTAGCCGATATTGATGATGTCGGACAGCTTGCCTTCGATATCGATCTTGCCCTTGACGTACGCCTCGCCCAGATTGTCGAGGCTCGGTTCGAGCAGGTAAGGCAGCGCGGTCGCGCTCTTCACGTGCAACGTGACCTGGGGCGCGGCAAACTGTCCAAAGTCGTGTTGCTGACCATCCCATAGCACCAGACGTGCAGGCAGGTTGGCCTTGATTTTGACGTCTTCCACCCACTGCGCCAGCTTCTTTTCCCAGAACATGTGATTTCTCCGTGTCCGACGAAATACAAAGCAAAGCTGTTCAGGCCGCTGCGTGCCGTAGCGTCACTCCGGGACCTCGATGGCCACGCGACCTTGCCGGTGCGCGCGCTGCTTCTATGGCAGGTCGGGCGCCCCGGCGTTCAGATACGTTCAGGGCGATAAGCGGGCGATCTGCCAATCGCCTCCTTCTACCGCACGTGTGTAAAGCAGTCGGTCATGCAGACGCGACGGCCTACCTTGCCAGAATTCGATGGCTTCGGGAATCAGGCGATAGCCGCCCCAATGCGGCGGGCGCGGCGGATGCTCGCCATATTTCGCGCTGATTTCCTGCTCCCGCGCTTCGAGTACAGCGCGGCTTTCAATTACCTGACTCTGTTCCGACGCCCAGGCGCCAATCCGCGAACCGAGCGGCCGGGATTCGAAATACCGGTCGCTTTCGGCAGGGCTCGCCTTGACGACGAGACCTTCAATCCGTACCTGACGCTCCAGTTCGATCCAGTAAAACAGCAGGCTCGCATGCGGGTTGTCCGCGAGTTCGCGGCCCTTGCGGCTTTCGTAGTTGGTGAAGAACATGAACCCGCGTTCGTCGACGCCCTTGATCAGCACGATGCGTGCTGAAGGCCGGCCACGCGAATCGACCGTGGCAAGCGTCATCGTATTCGGCTCGGGTAGTTTGGCATCGACGGCTTGCGCGAACCACGCGTCAAATTGACGAAACGGGTTGCGGTCGGCATCGGCCACGTCCAGTGAACCCAGCGAATAGTTTTTTCGAAGTTCGGCGAGTGAGGTCATGCTCTTATGCGAACGCTACAGTTGAGTCAGTATAGCTAAGGAATAAATTTCCTGCGTGCGGCGTGACACCCGCGTGGCGCCTCGAGCCAAGGCTCATGTAGCGCTTCAGCATGGGTAATGACGCGATCAGGCAAAATAGCGGATTGGCGTCTACCTGTGTTTAACGCCGGTGTTTCCAAATACCGTCTGTATGCGCCTCGACAGATTTTGTCTGATTCTAGTTTGTCTCGTACCTTGTTTTTGCCCGCGGCGCTTTAATCCGCGTCTTTATCCGATGTTTGCCCGCCTTTTGCCTGCCTTTTGTCCGTTTCCGACGAGCCCCTGACCATGTCCGCACCCCGTTCTACCGCCTCTTCCGATCTTACTACCAGCCCCGGTGGCTTTGAAACCGCCGACCATGCACGGCGGTTTGGCGGCATCGCGCGGCTGTATGGCGCGCCGGCGCTCGCCGCGTTTGAAGGTGCCAGGGTGGCGGTGATCGGCATTGGCGGCGTGGGTTCATGGGTGGTCGAGGCGCTGGCGCGCAGCGCGATAGGCAGCCTGACGCTGGTCGACCTCGACAACGTCGCGGAGAGCAATACGAACCGGCAGATTCACGCGCTCGAGGGCAACTACGGTAAGCCGAAGGTCGACGCGATGGCTGAGCGGATCGCGCAGATCAATCCGCTGTGCGACGTGCGTCGGGTGGAAGATTTCATCGAGCCGGATAACTTCGCGGCAGTGCTGGGCGGTGGCTTCGACTACGTGATCGACGCAATCGACAGCGTGCGCACCAAGACCGCGTTGATCGCATGGTGTGTCGAGCAGCAGCAACCGTTGATCACGGTGGGCGGAGCGGGCGGCCAACTCGATCCGACGCGCATCCGCATCGACGATCTCGCGCTGACGATTCAGGATCCGCTGCTTTCGAAAGTGCGCGCGCAATTGCGCAAGCAGCATGGTTTCCCGCGCGGACCGAAGGCGAAATTCAAGGTGAGCGCGGTGTATTCGGATGAACCGCTGATCTATCCGGAAGCGGCGGTCGACGACACCGACGAGCCCGCCACGTCTTCACTGACGCAGGTCGGGCCGGTGGGGCTGAACTGTGCGGGATTCGGTTCGAGCGTGTGCGTGACGGCGAGCTTCGGATTTGCCGCCGCCGCGCATGTGCTGCGCGCGCTGGCGCAGCGCGCGGCGGGTTGATTGGAAGGGCTAAGTCGAGAGGCTAAGGCGAGGAACCGAGGAAGCGTGCGGCGGCTCGAGCGCGGCGCGCGGACCGCGCTCGAAGATCCGCGCGGATCAGAACAGCGTCGCGCTCAACTTGCGGCGCCATTGTGAAACCACTTCCGGCTGATGGGCGGCCAGATCGAACACCGACAGCATGGTCTTGCGGCCGATGTCGTCGCGGAACGTGCGGTCGCGCTGCACGATGGTCAGCAGATGTTCCAGCGCACCGGCATAGTTGCGGCGCGCAATCAACGCGCTGGCGAGGTCGAAGCGGGCTTCGAGATCGCCCGGTTCTGCGGCGACGCGTGCTTCCAGCGCATCGGTGGGCGGCAGGTCGGAGGCCGCGTCCATGGCGTCGAGGCGGGTCTTGATTGCGTTGAAGCGTGCGTCGATACCCTGGGTGGTCTTCGGCGACAGCAGATCGACCTCGTTGCGTGCCTCGTCGACGCGGTTGTCTTCCAGCAGCAGTTCGATCAGATCGAGACGCGCGTCGTCGTAGCCCGGGTCGTAGGCCAGTGCGGCTTTGAGCGCGTCGTAAGCGTCTTCGCGGCGTCCTTCGGCGAGCGCGGCCTGCGCTTCGGCGCGTGCGGCGTCGGCACCTTGCGGCACGAGCCGGTCGAGAAACGCGCGCAACTGGCTTTCCGGCAACACACCGACAAACTGGTCGACCGCCTGGCCGTCAGCAAACGCCATCACGTGCGGAATGCTGCGCACCTGGAAATGGGCGGCAAGTTCCTGATTCTCGTCGACGTTCACTTTGACGAGGCGCCACTTGCCGGCATATTCGGCTTCGAGTTTTTCCAGCATCGGGCCGAGCGTCTTGCACGGTCCGCACCACGGCGCCCAGAAGTCGACCAGCACTGGCGCCAGCGTCGAAGCGGCGATGACGTCTTGTTCGAAAGTGGCCAGCGTTGTTTCCATTGCATCCTCATCGGTATGACGGTTCGAGCCTCTACATGGGGGCGAACGCGGCGGGTTCAATGCACGCCCCCGCGTTTGCGGCGCCATTCGCGCGAGCCCGGCTCAAGTGGTCTTTTTGTGCGCCTGCCGGTCAGTGCGATGGGCGCTCGGGCAGGGGAATCCACTCCGTTTCGCCGGGGACTTTGCCCATTTCCTGATTCGTCCAGGCGAGCTTGGCCTGCTCGATTTTCTCGCGTGAACTGGCGACGAAATTCCATTCGATGAAGCGCTCGCCGTCCAGCTTTTCGCCGCCCAGCAACATGACGGTGGCGCCGCCGCTGCTGGCGAGCGTCACGGTTTCGTCGAGCGCCAGGACGGCCATCTGACCGGCTTCGAGCGGCGTGCCGTCGATTTCCAGATCGCCGTCCACGAGGTAGACGCCGCGTTCCTCGTGCTCAGGTTCGAGCGCGAAGGCGCCGCCCGGCGTGAAATGCGCGGCCACGTACAGCGTGCCCGAGAATGTCGTCACGGGCGCGGTCTGGCCGAACGCGGTGCCAGCGATGACACGCAGGGTGACGCCGTTACGTTCGATCTCGGGCAGCGTGGCGGCAGCGTGATGTTCGAAGGACGGTTCGACGTCTTCGGCGTCGAGCGGCAAGGCGATCCAGGTCTGGATGCCGTGTATGGCCTGGCTGATCGGGCGGTCTTCGGCGGGCGAACGCTCCGAATGGACGATGCCGCGGCCGGCGGTCATCCAGTTGACGTCGCCGGGGACGATTTTCTGCTCGGAGCCGAGACTGTCGCGATGCATGATCGCGCCTTCGAACAGGTAGGTCACGGTGGCGAGCCCGATGTGCGGGTGCGGGCGCACGTCGAGACCGACGCCGGGTTCGAGGGTGGCGGGGCCCATGTGGTCGAAGAAGATGAACGGTCCGATCAGGCGTGCCGCCAGCGCGGGCAGCACGCGGCGTACCGTCAGGCTGCCTATGTCGCGCAAATGGGGCTTGAGGACTGCTTTGATCGAGGAGGACATGGGCAGGCTCGGTGGGTGGTGGATGGGCTCATTCTACTGGTGTGCCGGAGATGGTGCTGTGGGGGCCGGGTCGCTCCGTTAAACTCCCCCTTCCTACAACAACGCAAGGAGACAGCGATGGCGCCGAAAGACCTGCTGCTGGCGCTGGTCGTGGTGATCGCCTGGGGCATCAACTTCGTGGTTATCAAGGTGGGCCTGCACGGCGTCCCGCCCATGTTGCTCGGTGCGCTGCGCTTCACCCTTGCCGGGCTCCCCGCGGTATTTTTCGTCAAACGTCCGCAGATGCCGTGGCGCTGGCTGATCGCTTACGGCGCGACGATTTCGCTCGGCCAGTTTGCGTTTCTCTTTTCCGCCATGTATGTCGGCATGCCGGCCGGGCTTGCTTCGCTGGTGCTGCAGGCGCAAGCCTTCTTCACCTTGATCTTTGCCGGGATCTTCCTGCACGAACGCTTTCGCATGCCGAACGTCGTCGGGCTGGCCATCGCTTCCGGCGGCCTCGCGGTGATCGGCGTGCAAGGCGGACACGCGATGACGCTCGCGGGCTTCGTGCTGACCTTATGTGCGGCCGGTTCGTGGGCGCTCGGCAATATCGTCACGAAGAAGGTGGGCAAGGTCGATCTGACGGGGCTCGTCGTGTGGGGAAGCCTGATTCCGCCGCTGCCTTTTCTGGCGCTGTCCTATGCGTTCGAGGGACCGCAACGGATCGCGGCGGCGTTGTCGGGCATCGGCGCGACATCGATCTTCGCCGTGGTCTATCTCGCCTTCGTGGCGACACTGCTCGGCTACGGTCTGTGGAGCCGCCTGCTGGCGCGTTATCCGGCGAGTCAGGTCGCACCGTTCTCGTTGCTCGTGCCGATCGTCGGCCTCGCGTCCGCTTCGGTGTTTCTCGATGAGCATTTGTCCGCGCCGCAGATTGCCGGCGCGGCGCTGGTGATGGCAGGGCTTGCGGTGAACGTGTTCGGCGGCTGGTTCGTGCGACGGTTCGCGCCGGCGCGCTGAGCCGCGTGGCAAGACCCGCGCGCACCGCTTACCATGCAAAACGGCCGCACGTAGCGGCCGTTTTGCTGCGCCGACGCAAGCACCTCACGTCATGCGGTTCTTCGCCAGTGGCGGATTCGCCGCGAAATATCGCTTGATACCCTTCAGGATCGCCGATGCCATCTGGTCGCGATAGGCGTCGTCGTTGAGATGTTTCTCTTCGTCCGGGTTGCTGATGAAGGCCGTCTCGACGAGGATGGACGGAATGTCCGGCGCCTTCAGCACCGCGAAGCCGGCCTGTTCGACCGAGCCTTTGTGCAGCTTGTTGATGCCGCCGATTTCGTTCAGCACGAAGTTGCCGTAACGCATCGAATCGCGGATCTGCGCAGTCGTGGACATGTCGAACAACGCGCGGTTCACCGCGGCATCGTCGGATTTGATGTTGATGCCGCCGATCTGGTCCGACGAGTTCTCCTTGTTCGCCATCCAGCGTGCCGCGGCACTCGAAGCGCCATGCTCCGACAACGCGAACACCGACGAGCCGCGCGCATCCGGCGTGGTAAAGGCATCCGCATGGATCGACACGAACAGATCGGCGCCGACGCGCCGGGCCTTCTGCACGCGCACGTTGAGCGGCACGAAGAAGTCGTCGTCGCGCGTCATCATGGAGCGCATGTTGGGTTGCGCGTCGATTTTCGCGCGCAGCTTCTTCGCGATGTCGAGCGCAACGTGCTTCTCGTACGTCCCCGCGCTGCCAATGGCGCCCGGATCTTCACCGCCATGGCCCGGGTCGATCGCCACGGTCAACAGGCGCACCGTATTGCCGCCCTTGCCCGACTTCGGCGTAGTGAAGGCGTAGGTGTCGTCGGCACTGTCGTCGCCCTGGTTTTTGGCGAGTGCGGCCGGCGGTGGCGCCAGCGGCTTGCTGGGTGTCGGCGCCTGAGCGAGGGCGTGCGGCGCGGGAACGGGCAGCGGCGCCGCGTGGATCGTGGGATGCGGCAGATCAGGCGCTTGCTGCGCGGCACCGTTGTCCTGCGCGTAGCGGTCGAAAAACGCCTCACTGTTGTCGGCGGCGGGCGGTGTGGTGCCGGGGCCGCTCAGCGTGCTGGGCGGCGCGCTATTTTCATCGAGGCGCTGCTGCTTGCGCTCGCTCTGCGCGAGCAGGTCCATCATCGGATCCGGCGCGACAGCCGGATAAAGGTCGAACACCAGCCGGTACTTGTACGAGCCGACCGGCGGCAAGGTGAAAACCTGCGGCTTGACCGAGCCTTTCAGATCGAACACCATTCGCACCACGTGCGGTTGATATTGGCCGACGCGCACGGCCTGGATCTGCGGATCGTTCGGCGTGATCTTCGATACCAGTTCCTTGAGCGCCTGGTCGAGATCGAGACCGTCCAGATCGACCACCAGCCGGTCCGGGCCTTGCAGCAGTTGCTGACTGTTCTGCAGGGGCTGATCGGATTCGATCGTGACGCGGGTGTAGTCGCGCGCCGGCCAGACCCGCACGCCGAGCACCGAACTGGCCCAGGCAAGCCGCGGTGCGACGAGCCCGAGCACGAGCGACGAGGCGCCGGCGCACAGAATCTGCCGGCGCCGCCAGTTATGCGTGGCGGTAGCAGCAGATTCGATCGAGCGAAATGGTTTGATCAACATCTTTCTAGACATGCTTTTCCTGATTCGCTGTACGCCCGGGCAATCAGCAACCGGCCGTCACCGTCGACATCGAGCGAGAAAACAAGATCCGGCACGCCTAGTAGACGGCCTGCGCGCTGCGGCCATTCGACGAGGCAAACCGCACCGGCGTCGAAGTACTCGCGAAAGCCGGCGTCGGCCCACTCAGCCGGATCGGTGAATCGGTACAGATCGAAGTGATAGAGCGCAAGTTCCCCATCGGGTCGTTCGACCGCGTACGGTTCAACCAGCGTATAGGTGGGACTGCGCACCCGCCCGGTGTGACCGAGACCGCGCAAGGTGGCGCGCACGAGGGTGGTTTTGCCGGCGCCGAGGTCGCCGGTCAGTTGGACTTGCAGGCCGTGAAATGCCGCATCGCCGTGCTGTGACCGGTGTGCTCGACGCACGCCCTCGATCGCTTCCGCGAAGCGCACGCCGAACGCACTGGTGGCGGCTTCGTCCGCGAGCGCAAAGCGACGCTCGAGCGGGACGACGGCGGGCGGTTGGATCGGGAGATCGGAGTTGTCGGGCATTCTCGTAAAATGGCGTGATGAACCGAAGTCCGGAGTCCCCCGTTTCCAGCACGCCTGCGTCCGATGACGATGCGCCCGTCACGCGTCATTTCGATGAAGTGGCGCTGGCGGCGCTTGCCCTGCGTATCAAAACGTGGGGCCGCGAACTAGGTTTCGGGGCGATTGGTATCAGCGATACCGATCTCTCCGCTGCCGAGGCAAATCTTGCCGCATGGCTCGAAGAGGGCTGCCACGGCGAGATGGATTATATGGCCAAACATGGCATGAAACGCGCGAGGCCCGCTGAGCTTGTGGCCCATACGCGACGTGTGATAAGTGCGCGGATGGCCTATTTGCCCTCTCCTGCCGCCGCACATGCGCCTGCTGCAGGAGAGGGGGAAGAGGTCGGCGCAAGCGCGCTGCCGGAACCGCTCGACTGGCGCGCTCACGAAGAGGCGCGGCTGGCCGATCCAGCCGCAGCGGTCGTCTCGATCTATGCGCGGGGCCGCGATTATCACAAGGTCATGCGCAATCGCCTGCAACAGCTCGCTGAAAAGATCGAGGCGGAAATCGGCGCGTATGGCTACCGCGTGTTCACCGATTCCGCCCCGGTTCTGGAGGTGGAGCTCGCGCAGAAGGCGGGCGTCGGCTGGCGCGGCAAGCATACTTTGCTGCTGCAGCGCGACGCGGGATCGCTGTTTTTCCTCGGCGAAATCTACGTCGACGTGCCGTTGCCGACCGACGCCGACACCACGCCCGAGCAGGCACCGCAGACGCCGGGTGCGCATTGCGGCAGTTGCACGCGCTGCATCGCGGCGTGTCCCACGGGTGCGATCGTCGCGCCTTATAAGGTCGACGCCCGCCTGTGCATTTCCTATCTGACCATCGAACTGAAAGGCAGCATTCCCCGCGATCTGCGCCCGCTGATCGGCAATCGCGTGTACGGCTGCGACGATTGCCAGCTGGTCTGTCCGTGGAACAAGTTTGCACAGGCCGCGCCGGTCGCCGATTTCGACGTGCGGCACGGTCTCGATCGCGCGACGCTGGTCGATCTGTTCGCCTGGAGCGCCGACGACTTCGACACGCGTATGCAGGGCAGCGCGATTCGCCGCATCGGCTACGAGTCGTGGCTGCGCAATCTCGCGGTCGGCATGGGCAATGCGCTGCGCGCCAATACGCCGAGCCTCTCCGCGGACGCGCGCGTAGCGATGGTCGACGCTTTGCGCCGGCGTGCTGACGATCCGTCGCCGCTCGTGCGCGAGCACGTCGAATGGGCGCTTGAAGCCGCGTAAGCAGGCAGCGTACAGTAGCGGGGTCCGCGCATGGCAGCGCGCTGTGCCGCTGCTGGATTGGGCGAGTTGGGTAAGCAAATCGGGCAGACACATCATGTTCAATGCAGTGATCGACGCACCGTTCGGCAGGATCGGCATCCGGCTTCAGGCCGAGAGGGTGCGGGAGATCGTTTATTTGCCGGAATCGGTGTGCAACATCGCACCTGAGACGGCGTTGGCGCGGCAAGCGGCGCAGCAGATCGAACGCTATCTGGAGCGCGCATCGGCGCCTTTCGACTTGCCGCTCGCCACGGTCGGCACGGCATTTCAGAAGCGCGTGTGGGCGGCGATCTGCGAGATTCCGCCCGGGGTGGTCTTGACCTACGGGCAGCTTGCCAGGGAGGTCGCCAGCGCGCCGCGTGCGGTCGGGCAGGCGTGCGGGTCGAACTATTTTCCGCTGGTGATTCCGTGTCATCGCGTGGTGTCGTCAAGCGGCCTGGGCGGCTTCGCGCATCACGCGGACGACGACTTTTTCCGTAACGTGAAGCGCTGGCTGCTGGCGCACGAAGGCGTGCCCTACGCATGAGCGAAGCCATCCTTGCCCATCCTGCTGACGAATCCACTACGCCCGCAGCGTCGCCGCTATTCATGGCGAGCAACGCCTCGATCGATGCGTTCTGCGACGCGCTATGGCTCGAACATGGCCTGTCGCGCAACACGCTCGATGCGTACCGGCGCGACC
Organism: Paraburkholderia sp. GAS41; assembly: GCF_050436545.1. Classification (NCBI taxonomy): domain Bacteria; kingdom Pseudomonadati; phylum Pseudomonadota; class Betaproteobacteria; order Burkholderiales; family Burkholderiaceae; genus Paraburkholderia; species Paraburkholderia sp. GAS41. The sequence continues at coordinate 84,247 of NZ_JBNDMK010000011.1, read as the reverse complement.
TGCGCCTCTTTTGCGAATGGCTGGCACCAAGCCGTCATGCCTCGCTCGATACCGCCAGCGAAGCCGATCTCACCGCGTATAGCGTGGTGCGCCAGAAAGACAAGTCCACTTCATCGAACCGGCGCCTCTCTGTGTTCCGGCGCTACTACGCCTGGGCCGTGCGCGAGCATCGTGCGCAGGTGGACCCGACATTGCGCATCCGCTCGGCCAAACAGCCGGCGCGCTTTCCCGCCACGCTGAGCGAAGCGCAGGTCGAAGCGCTGCTCGGCGCGCCGGATATCGACACGCCGCTCGGCCTGCGCGATCGCACGATGCTGGAACTGATGTACGCCAGCGGCCTGCGCGTCACCGAACTTGTCACATTGAAGACCGTGGAAGTCGGTCTCAACGAAGGCGTTGTACGGGTGATGGGCAAGGGCTCGAAAGAGCGGCTGATTCCATTCGGCGAAGAGGCGCATGCGTGGATCGAGCGCTATCTGCGCGAGGCGCGGCCTGCGTTGCTGGGCGCGCGCGCAACCGACGCACTGTTCGTGACGACGCGCGCCGAAGGCATGACGCGCCAGCAGTTCTGGAACATCATCAAGCGCCATGCCGCGGCCGCCGAGGTGCATGCGCCGCTCTCGCCACATACGCTGAGGCACGCGTTTGCAACGCACCTGTTGAATCACGGCGCCGATTTGCGCGTGGTGCAACTGCTGCTTGGGCATACGGATATCTCGACGACGCAGATCTACACGCACGTCGCGCGTGAGCGGCTGAAGTCGCTACATGCGGCGCATCATCCGCGCGGGTGAGGTTCAAACCAGATCGCGCAGCCGATGCTTGAGGATCTTGCCGGTTGATGCGGCCGGCAAGGCCGCGAGCGGTCTGACCTCGGCAGGACGCTTGTACGGGGCAAGACGCTCGCCGCACCACGCGATCAACTCCGCCGGGCTCACCTTGGCGCCCGCCCTGAGTTCGACAAAGGCGATTACTTCCTCGTTGCCTTCGACCGCGCGCCCGACCACCGCGGATTGCACGACGTCGGGATGCGCATTCAGTACGTGCTCGACTTCCGCGGGATACACGTTGAATCCCGAGCGGATAATCAACTCCTTGCTGCGTCCGACGATGTGCAGGGCGCCGTCGACATCCTGGCGCGCGAGATCGCCGGTCTTGAGCCAGCCGTTTTCGGTCACTGCCGCGCGGGTCTGCTCCGGGCTGCGGTAATAGCCGAGCATTACGTTTGGACCTCGCACCCACAACTCGCCGATCTCGCCCGGCGCGGCATCCCTACCTTCGAGCGTGACGAACCGCACCTCGACGCCGGGAATCACCTGACCAACCGAACAATCGCTCCGTGGTTCGTCGAGCAGGGTCTGTGCGACGGTCGGGCTGCTTTCGGTCATCCCATAGCCGTTGTGCAGCGTGAGGCCATAGACGTTTTCGACCTGGGCCTTGAGCGCGGCGTCGAGCGGCGAGCCGCCCGAGTAGGCAAAACGCAGCCGTGGCGCACGCCACGCATGTCCGTGCGTCTGCAAATGTTCGAGCAGCTTGGCATGCATCGCGGGGACGCCCTGGAAGATCGATACGCCTTCGTCGGCCAGCGCGCGGCGCACGGCTTCCGGTGCGAAACGCGGGGCAAGCCGCAAGGTGGCTCCGGCATACAGGCTACCGAGACAGACCGAAGCGAAGCCGTAGACGTGCGACATCGGCAAGACGGCATACACCACGTCTTCCGGGCCCACGCCGCGCAGGCGGCTCGAAAGTGCGGCGATGAACAGCAGGTTACGGTGCGAGAGCATCACGCCTTTGGGCGCGCCGGTGGTGCCGGTGGTGTAGATCAGCGCGGCGCATTGATGCTCACTTGCGGCCTCGACCGGTTCTGCCGTGACGGTGTCGTCGAAGGTATAGGCCCATGTGCCGATCTCGGGCAGGTGCGCGGGCGCGGGCGCCGGCATCGCGTCATGGCGCTGCGCATGCTGCTGCGCGTCATGCGAGGTTTCGACCGCGTAGGCGACGAGGCGGGGCCTGGCGTGAGCGCGGATCGCGTCGAGCTCGGCACCGGACAGGCGCGCGTTCGACACGAGGGCCCACGCGTCGAGCCTGGCGGTGGCGAACAGCAGTACAACCTGCACGATGCTGTTTTCGGCCACGATCATCACCCGGTCGCCCGCCCGCACGCCCCAGTCGCGCAGCAGCGTGGCGGTGGCCTCGACGGCTTCGAGCAATTGCGCGCAGGTCAGGCGGCGCGTGTCTTCGATCAGGGCGACGTGCTGCGGATCGCGTGCCGCTGCCAGCGCCGGGATCTCGGAGATGCGCCGGGGCAGCGCGGCCAGCAGGCTAGGAACGTGGATGGCACTACGCACAGGCGAGTGGAGGGGCAACGCTGTCTCCTTGAAAGATGAGGGGTCCGCACGCCGGATGATTTGCGAACGATCGTGCCACAGCAAGCAGGGGCGCACAATTGGCCATTCGGCAAATAGCCGTTGCTCGACGACGCTATTACAATGCGCCGATGAGCAAATCCAGACACGTCTCCGAAACCCCCGCGACCCAGTTTTTGCGCCGTCACGGCGTCGCGTTCGGCGAACATCCGTACGATTATGTGGAGCACGGCGGCACTGCGGAATCGGCGCGCCAACTCGGTGTCGACGAGCATCAGGTCGTCAAGACGCTCGTCATGGAAGACGAGCATGCCAAGCCGCTGATCGTGCTGATGCACGGCGACCGTACGGTCTCCACCAAGAACCTCGCGCGGCAGATCGGCGCGAAGCGGGTCGAACCGTGCAAGCCCGAAGTGGCAAACCGCCATTCGGGCTTCCTGATCGGGGGCACGTCGCCCTTCGGCACCCGTAAAGCGATGCCGGTGTATGTCGAGTCGAGTATCCTCGAAATGGAGCAGATCTGGCTGAACGGCGGGCGGCGCGGGTTTCTCGTCAGCATCGCACCGGCTGTGCTGACCACGTTATTGCAAGCGAAGCCGGTCCAATGCGCGAGTGTGGATTGAAGCCTCAGCGAAAGTGGCTGGCTGGGCCGGTCGGGTTCGGTAGAATGTTCGCCATTTCGTTCGTGCGGTGGGGTGCATCAAGCAGCTGTTGCACCTGTTGCGCTTTCCGATACTTATAAGAGTCTCCAGATGCAAAACCTGATCGTTGCCGTCGTCGCTTATCTGATCGGTTCGGTGTCGTTTGCCGTGATCGTCAGTTCCGTGATGGGTCTGGCCGACCCGCGCTCCTACGGCTCGAAAAATCCCGGCGCCACCAACGTACTGAGGAGCGGCAACAAGACGGCCGCGATTCTGACGCTGATCGGCGATGCCTTCAAAGGCTGGGTCGCCGTCTGGCTCGTCAGTCACTTCGGGCCGCACTATGGCCTCGACGATACGTCGATCGCGCTCGCCGCGATTGCGGTTTTCCTCGGCCACCTGTATCCGGTTTTCTTTCGTTTCAAGGGCGGCAAGGGCGTTGCGACGGCTGCGGGCGTGCTGCTGGCAATCAACCCGGTGCTCGGCATCGCCACGTTGCTGACGTGGCTGATCGTCGCGTTCTTTACGCGCTATTCGTCGCTGGCGGCGCTGGCGGCGGCGGTGTTCGCGCCGCTCTTCGACGGCTTTCTGTTCGGCGAAAACGTCATTGCACTTGCCATCGTCGTGATGAGTTCGCTGCTAGTCTGGCGCCATCGCGGCAATATCGCCAAGCTGATGGCGGGGCAGGAAAGTCGCATCGGCGACAAGAAGAAGGCTCAAGCCCAGACGGCCGCGAAGCGGCATTGATGCGGCCGCGTCAACGTAAGGGCACGCCGACGAGATCCCAACGCGGGGCCCGCGCGGCGCCGACGTAAGGGCGCTGCTCCGGCGCGTCAGTGCAAGCGCGTGGCTTGGGGACGCGAGCACAAGGTGGTGCTCGGGAACACCAGCGCAAGCGCGCTGCTCAGGAACGCCAGCGCACGAGCGAAATGAACGCGCTGTGGCTTCGTTCCCTTCGAGTTTGCCCCGTTTAGTCGCGGAAGTTGTTGAAGTCGAGTGGCGTATCCGTGACATCCTTGCGCAGCAGCGCGATGACGCTTTGCAAGTCGTCGCGCTTGGTGCCGTTCACGCGCACCGCGTCGCCCTGAATGCTCGCCTGCACCTTGATCTTGCTGTCTTTCACGAGGCGGACGATTTTCTTGGCCAGATCGCCCGAAACGCCTTTCTTCACGGTGACGACCTGCTTGACCTTGTCGCCGCCGATTTTCTCGATCTTGCCGTAGTCGAGAAAGCGCACGTCCACATTGCGCTTGGCCATTTTCGACACCATCACGTCCTTGACCTGGCCGAGCTTGAAGTCGTCATCCGCGTAAAGCGTCAGCTCGTGTTCCTTGTGCTCGACGCGCGCGTCCGACCCCTTGAAGTCGAAACGGGTGGAAATTTCCTTGTTGGACTGCTCGATCGCGTTCTTGACTTCGATCATGTTCGCTTCACAGACAACGTCAAACGATGGCATTGCTCTCTCCCAATAGTGCCGCGATGCACGGCGCCGCCGGACGGCTGCGCACGATGCACTCGCTATAATCACGAACCTGACGTCATTTTACCGACGCCGTTCTCATTTGCCCAAGGCTGCTGCGGATTACTGCCTCGGCCTGTTGCTGACGTGTTTCACACTTCGATGTCCCACCAGCCCCACTCGAGTTCTTTCCTCACCGACTATCCCCTGCGCCAGCACAACACGTTCGGCTTCGATGTCCGCGCGCGCCTGCTGTACCGCATCGAGCACGAGGCGCAACTGCTGGCCGCCGTGCGCGACCCGCGGGCGGCGGGACTGCGCCGGCTGGTGCTGGGCGGCGGCAGCAACGTCGTGCTGACCGGCGACTTCGACGGCCTCGTCCTGCTGGTGGCGCTGCACGGCCGCCGTGTCGCGCGCGAAGACGATGAGGCGTGGTACGTCGAAGCGGCCGCCGGCGAAAACTGGCACGACTTCGTGGCCTGGACCCTCGCGCAGGAGATGCCCGGGCTCGAAAACCTTGCGCTGATCCCGGGTACGGTGGGCGCGGCGCCAATCCAGAACATCGGCGCTTATGGCCTGGAAATGTGCGAGCGCTTCGCGTCGCTGCGCGCCGTCGAACTGGCCACCGGCGAGGTGCTCGAGCTCGACGCGGCGGCTTGCCGATTCGGCTATCGCGACAGTTTCTTCAAGCGCGAAGGGCGTGACCGCTTTGTGATTACGTCGGTGACCTTCCGTTTGCCGAAGGCTTGGGTACCGCGGGCGACCTATGCGGACATCGCGCGAGAACTGGCCGCCGAAGGTCATGGTGACACATCGCCGAGCGCGCAGGCGATATTCGATGCGGTCGTCGCCGTGCGGCGCGCCAAATTGCCCGATCCGGCGCAACTCGGCAATGCGGGAAGTTTCTTCAAGAATCCAGTGATCGGTGCTGACCAGTTCGAAGCGTTGCGGCAGCGCGAGCCCGAGATCGTGTCCTACCCACAAGCGGATGGGGCGGTGAAACTCGCGGCTGGCTGGCTGATCGACCGCTGCGGCTGGAAAGGACGTGCCATGGGCGCTGCGGCTGTGCATGAACGTCAGGCACTGGTGCTGGTGAATCAGGGCGGAGCGAGCGGCGCTGAGGTGCTCGCGCTGGCACGCGCTATCCAGCACGACGTGCGCGAGCGGTTTGGGGTCGAGCTGGAGGCGGAGCCGGTCTGTTTGTAGGGCGACAGCGCGTGACTTCGTTCAGGCAAAGCCACGCGTCACCGGGTTACTCGCCGTCAGTTTGCTTTCACGGCATCGTCCCGGAATTCGCGGCACGCACGCGGGTGGCAGCCTCGAAAACCGGCCCCACCGCGCGTCGCGCAGCGCTTGCTTAGTGGTTCAGCTTGCCGAGCAAGAGAAATTCCATCAAGGCTTTTTGCACATGCAGACGGTTTTCCGCTTCGTCCCACACGACGCTTTGCGGTCCGTCGATCACTTCCGCGCTGACTTCCTCGCCGCGGTGGGCCGGCAGACAGTGCATGAAGAGCGCATCTGAATTGGCGCGTGCCATCATGTCGGCGTCCACACACCAATCGGCAAACGCCTTCTTGCGTGCTTCGTTCTCCGCCTCGAAACCCATGCTGGTCCAGACGTCCGTGGTGACCAGATCGGCGCCGGTGCAGGCCTCGTTCGGATCGTCGAACTCCTGATAGAACGGGGCGCTTTCCGCTGCCACCATGGCATGGTCGAGCTTGTAGCCCGGCGGTGTGGACAGGCGCAATTTGAAACCGAGAATCTGCGCTGCCTCGATCCACGTGTAGAGCATATTGTTGGCGTCGCCGACCCACGCCACCGTCTTGTCGCGAATCGGACCGCGATGTTCGAAATACGTGAAGATGTCAGCCAGCACCTGGCACGGGTGATATTCGTTGGTCAGACCGTTGATGACCGGTACGCGCGAATTCTCGGCAAAGCGCTTGAGAATGTCCTGGCCGAACGTGCGGATCATGATGATGTCCACCATGCGCGAGATCACTTGCGCTGCGTCTTCGATCGGCTCGCCGCGCCCCAGCTGGGTGTCGCGCGTGCTCATGAAGACGGCGTGACCGCCGAGCTGGAAGATGCCCGCTTCGAACGACAGCCGCGTACGCGTCGAGTTCTTCTCGAAGATCATGGCGAGCGTTCGGTCGTGCAGCGGGTGGTAAGTCTCGTAGTTCTTGAACTTGCGCTTCAGGATGCGCGCGCGTTCAAGCACGTACTCGTAGTCTTCCAGCGAGAAATCGTTGAACTGCAGGTAATGACGAATTTTCTTGGCGGTCATGAAACAAATGCGGCGCTCTCACCCGGCAAAATTGCCGGACGGCGCCGCCGTCGCTTGTGGTAACCCAATGCAGCATAAAGGATTTTGACCCGTTTGACGAGCCAGCCGGACGGCCGGGTGCTCATGCGTCGACGCGCAGGCGACGTGTAGGAGAGGGCCTGTGTGCGGTGCGGAAATAGGTCCACTGAGCTATAATCGCGGGGTTTCCCTAAAGCCCGGCAAGTGGGTTTAACGCTTGCTGGACACGGCTCGCGCGCCCGGCACGCTTTTCCTCGCGGCGCGCCGTCATGACGATTGCCGGGGTGGCCTTTGTCGGCGCCGCGGCCCTTGCGGAAAAGTTCGCGAGGTCTCGGGCACAACGTGTCCAGTTAGCCGTTCAGGCAGCCGCATTCGCTGGCATTTTGCTGGGCAGTCACACAGGTATCCCTACATGGCCGAATCAGTTCCAACGGAATATTTCATTCAGGGCATTACCTCGAACGGAAAGAAGTTTCGGCCGAGCGACTGGTCGGAGCGCCTCGCCGGGGTCATGTCCATGTTCGGGCCGGGTGTGAGAAAAGGGCCGAACGCCTACATGCAGTACTCGCTTTACGTTCGCCCTACGATGTTCGACGATCTCAAGTGCGTTATTCTCGACTCCCGGTTGCGCGACATCGAACCCATGGCATTTGATTTCGTCATGAACTTCGCCAAAGACAATGACCTGCTGGTGACCGAAGCCTGCGAATTGCCCCCGGAACATGGCACGCAACAGGCGCTGAAGGCCAATAAGTAGGGTGGAGTGCGGCGCCGGCAGGCAGATCTGATCGGGCGAGATGGGGTTAGGGCAACAAGCGCTACGAAGAGGCTAAAAAAACCCCGAACCAAAACGACAAAAACCCGCAGCAGCGGGTTTTTTTGTACCTGATCGGCATGCGGGCCGATCGCGCCAAACAAAGGCCAAACAAAAAAGCCCACCGAGGCGGGCTTTCATGACGCAGCGGAAACAGGAGGTAGCCCACCGAAGCGGGCTGGCCGGATTTACTGCGCTGCAGGCGCTTGCAGACCCTTGATGGCTGCAGCGAGGCGGCTCTTATGGCGAGCTGCCTTGTTCTTGTGAACGATTTTCTTGTCGGCGATGATGTCGATCGTCTTCGACGATGCCGTGAAGATCTCGGCGGCCTTAGCCTTGTCGCCGGCGTCGATCGCCTTGCGGACAGCCTTGATTGCCGTGCGGAACTTCGAGCGCAGCGCCGAGTTGTGCGAGTTTGCTTTCGCGGCCTGACGGGCGCGCTTGCGTGCTTGTGCTGTGTTAGCCATGACGGTTCCTTATCCTGTTCCTGTTTCCAGTACCTGACCTTCAAGTGGCCGGGCGCTGCTTTAGATCGAACCCTTGGAAGCGATTGCCCAAGAGCGCAAAAAGTGTCGAAATTATTGATTCAACGACGCAAATGAGGCTCGTATCAGCAGGCACCGAAAGGGGGCTGAAGGTGCACCCCAATGCCGTCCGAAAATTGATCGAGCGTCGAAACCGGCGATTATAGCAACAAAAACAGGCACGTGGCAAACGGAAATGCGTGGGCCGGCGCGTAGGGCGGCGGCGCGCGCCGCGCGTCGAGGCCTGCCCGGTGTCACGCAAAGCGAACGTCTGCGCCATAAATAGGTCCGACTCGCGTCCTGGCTCATCGTCCGCACCCGCGGCACCCGTATAATAAGCGCCCCATGAATCTATTCCGAGCCCTTCTGACGGTCAGCGGCTTCACGTTGCTGTCTCGCGTGACCGGACTGGCCCGCGAAACGCTGATCGCCCGCGCGTTCGGCGCCAGCCAATTCACCGACGCGTTTTACGTCGCCTTCCGCATTCCCAACCTGCTGCGGCGCATTTCCGCTGAAGGTGCGTTTTCGCAGGCGTTCGTGCCCATTCTTGCCGAGTTCAAGAATCAGCAGGGACACGACGCGACCAAGGCGCTCGTCGACGCCACGTCGACCGTGCTCGCCTGGGCGCTGGCCATCCTGTCGCTGATCGGCGTGGTGGGCGCCTCCGGCGTGGTCTTCGTGGTGGCGTCGGGCCTCGCGCATGACGGCCAGGCGTATCCGCTCGCCGTCACGATGACGCGCATCATGTTTCCGTACATCGTGTTCATCTCGCTGACGTCGCTGGCGTCCGGCGTGCTGAATACTTACAAGAACTTTTCGCTGCCCGCGTTCGCGCCGGTATTGCTGAACGTGGCGTTCATCGTCGCGGCGCTGTTCGTCGCGCCGCATATGAAGACGCCGGTGTACGCACTGGCCTGGGCGGTGATCGTCGGTGGTGTGCTGCAGTTTCTCGTGCAGTTGCCGGGCCTCAAGAAGATCGACATGGTGCCGCGTATCGGCTGGAACCCGGTGCGCGCTCTCGCGCATCGCGGCGTCAAGCGGGTGCTCTCGAAGATGGTGCCGGCCATGTTCGCGGTGTCGGTGGCGCAGATCAGCCTGATCATCAACACCAACATTGCGTCGCGCATCGGGCCGGGCGCCGTGTCGTGGATCAATTACGCCGACCGGCTGATGGAGTTCCCCACCGCGCTGCTGGGCGTCGCGCTCGGCACGATCCTGCTGCCGAGCCTCTCCAGGGCACACGTGGATGCCGACACGCACGAGTATTCCTCGCTGCTCGACTGGGGGCTGCGGGTCACGTTTCTGCTCGCCGCGCCCAGTGCCATCGCGCTGTTCTTCTTTGCCGAGCCGCTCACGGCCACGCTGTTCCACTACGGCAAATTCGACGCCCACTCGGTCGTGATGGTGGGCCGCGCGCTGGCGGCGTACGGTGTCGGCCTGATCGGGCTCATTCTCATCAAGATTCTCGCGCCGGGTTTCTATGCGAAGCAGGACATCAAGACGCCGGTCAAGATTGGCGTCGGCGTGCTGATTGTCACGCAGTTGAGTAACTTTATTTTTGTGCCGATTTTTGCGCATGCCGGTTTGACGTTGAGCGTCGGGCTCGGCGCCTGCATGAACGCACTGCTGCTGTTCATCGGTTTGCGCCGGCGCGGCATCTACACGCCGTCGAGCGGCTGGCCGGTGTTCTTCGTGCAGATGATCGGCGCATGCCTTGTCCTCGCGGGCGTGATGCACTGGTTTGCCATCAGCTTCGACTGGATCGGCTTGCATGCCCAGCCGCTGGCGCGGATCGTTTTGCTCGCTGCGTGCCTCGTTCTGTTCGCTGCGTTATATTTCGGTATGCTCTGGCTGATGGGCTTCAAGTACGCGTATTTCAGAAGGCGAGTGAAGTGATCACGACGACGCGGGTTCTCGACTATTTTGGCACGCTGGTCGCAGAAGACGACAGTCTGCCGCTCACCGAGGCGGCGCTGTCGCTTGCCCAGGATGCCTATCCGGATCTCGATCTGCAGGGCACGCTCGCCGAGATCGACGAACTGGTGGTGCGCCTGCAGCGCCGCATGCCCGCGGACGCCGACATCAAGCAGAAAGTCGGCATCCTCAATCGCTTTTTCTTCCGCGAGTTGGGCTTTGGCAGCAACCTCAACGACTACTACGACCCCGACAACAGCCATCTGAATGCCGTCCTCAAACGGCGCCGCGGCATTCCCATTTCGCTCGCGGTGCTGTATCTGGAGATGGCCGAGCAGATCGGCGTGCCGGTGCGCGGGGTCGCGTTTCCTGGCCATTTTCTGCTACGCGTGACGACGCCCGATGGCGACGTGATGCTCGATCCGACCACGGGGCACTCGCTGTCCGAATCGGAGATGGTCGAAATGCTCGAGCCTTATGTGGCGTCGGCGGGCGAATCGGTCAGCCGCGCCTTGCGGATGCTGCTGCAACCGGCTACGCGTCGCGAGATCATCGCGCGGATGCTGGGCAATCTGAAGTCCACCTATCTTCAGACGGAACGCTGGCAGCGCCTGCTGGCGGTTCAGCAACGCCTCGTGATTCTGTTGCCGGAGAACATCGAGGAAATACGCGACCGCGGATTTGCGTATGCGCGGCTCGATTACCTCCGCCCGGCGCTGGAAGATCTCGAGCGCTACCTGGGCGACCGGCCCGATGCCGACGACGCAACCGTGGTCGAATCGCAGTTGCACGAGTTGCGTCAGCGCACGCAGCATAACGATCGCGATTGAGGGCGAGTCGCCGCTCACCCCCTACGCAAGTCCCGAAAGCACAACGCCTGCGACGCGCATCGAGCGCACCGCAGGCGTTTTTACTGATGCGCGGGTTGCACCGCACCCGACCCACCGTATTACTTCGGCTGCATCCGAATTGCGCCGTCCAGACGGATCACTTCGCCGTTGAGCATCGGATTGTCGAAAATCTGCTTGGCGAGCATGGCGTATTCGGCTGGCTTGCCGAGACGCGGCGGGAACGGCACCATCGCACCGAGGGCGTCCTGCACGTCCTGCGGCATGCCGAGCAGCATCGGCGTTTCGAAGATGCCCGGTGCAATCGTCATTACGCGGATGGCGTTGCGCGACAGATCGCGCGCGATAGGCAACGTCATACCCACCACGCCGCTCTTCGATGCCGCATACGCTGCCTGGCCGATCTGCCCGTCGAAGGCCGCGACCGACGCCGTGTTGATGATGACGCCGCGCTCGCCCAGCGCATTCGGCTCGTTCTTCGCCATCGCCGCAGCGGCGAGACGGATCATGTTGAAGGTGCCGATCAGATTGATCGAGATCGTCCGCGTGAACGAGTCGAGCGGATGCGGGCCGTCCTTGCCGACGGTCTTGATGGCCGGCGCCACGCCCGCGCAATTGATCAGGCCGCGTAGCGTGCCGAGCTTCGTGGCGGCCTCGACGGCCTGAATACCGTCTTCTTCACGGCTCACATCGCACTTGACGAACACGCCGCCCAGTTCCTGAGCGAGCGCTATGCCGGCGTCCTGATTGAGGTCGGCGACCACGATCCTGCCGCCTTCTGCGGCGAACAGGCGCGCAGTGGCGGCTCCGAGACCGGATGCACCGCCGGTGATCAGGAACACATTGTCACGAATCTCCATGTCTTCTCCTTTGCTTCAGTTCGGTAATCGTCATGATCGAATATCTTTTCGATGATCGATTGTAACGGCTGTGTTGCAGCGCGGAAAGCACAAGGGAAGGGCGCACGGATCGGCGCGGTGCGTCCGCCGCGCAGGCTGTTTGATTTGGATAACTGAGTAAATCGACCGGTGACAGGCGTAAAAAACCCGCCGATTCCGACGGGTTTTCTTTAGTAACGCTTGCTGCGGCGTGTGATCTGACCGACGTGCAACAGCGTCAGCCGACGCGGCCGCAGCCAGACACGCCACGTCGCTTATTTCAGCGCATCGAATGCGCGTGAGCGGATTTCGTCGACACTGCCGAGGCCGGAAATAGCGCGATACTGCGGCGCCTTCAGGCTGCTCGATGCATCGCCGTTCTTCGCCCACGTCGTGTAGTACTCGATCAGCGGCTTGGTTTGTGCCACGTAGACGTCGAGGCGCTTCTTGACGGTTTCTTCCTTGTCGTCGTCGCGCTGGATCAGCGGTTCACCCGTGACGTCGTCGACATTCTCGACCTTCGGCGGATTGAACTTGATGTGATACGTGCGGCCCGATGCGGCGTGGACGCGGCGGCCGCTCATACGCACGATGATCTCGTCGAACGGCACGTCGATTTCCAGCACGTAGTCGATTGCGACGCCGGCCTGCTTCATGGCTTCCGCTTGCGGCAGCGTGCGCGGGAAGCCGTCGAACAGATAACCGTTCTCGCAATCGCAGTCCTGCAGGCGCTCCTTGACGAGGTTGATGATCAACTGGTCGGGAACCAGCTCGCCGGCATCCATGAAACGCTTTGCTTCGACGCCGAGCGGCGAGCCAGCCTTGACGGCCGCACGCAGCATGTCGCCAGTGGAAATTTGGGGAATGCCGAACTTCTCTTTGATGAAGGTCGCCTGAGTGCCCTTGCCCGCTCCGGGAGCACCCAACAGGATCAAACGCATGTGATATCTCCAGATCTATGTGAATTCTTTCGCGGCGCGACGCCTGAAGCTCATTTGCGAGCTTATCTGCGCGTTAGATTCAGGGAGACCGCATCGAACCGACCGCAATACGCCTCACGCGGCACGTCTCAGACGACGGCGCTGCAAGGGGGATAGCGGGACGACCGGGCAAACCCTGACGAACGATCATTGCAGATGGTGCGCACAGTCGTTTGATTATGCCATGGGTTTTTATGCTGACGGACCGAATAACGACCTTACGCGGGCGAGATCGGCGGGCGTGTCGACGCCCGGCAGCGGCGCTTCGTCAGTGACGAGTACTGCAATCCGCTCGCCGTGCCACATGGCGCGCAACTGCTCGAGTGCCTCGACCTGTTCGATCGGCGAGAGCGTGAGACTCGAGTAGGAGCGCAGAAACTTTGCACGGTATGCGTACAGTCCGATATGCCGGTAGACCGTTGCCGGAGCCGGCGGCGCGGGCATCGAGGCGATCTCCGGCCAGTGCGGCTGATAGGCGTCGCGAGCCCAGGGAATCGGCGCGCGGGAGAAATACAGCGCGACGCCGCGGGCGTCGAGGACGACCTTGACGACGTTCGGGTTGAAAATCTCGGCGGGGTCGGTAATCGGATGAGCGGCGGTGGCGATCGCGCAGCCGTGACTCGCGGCGAGGTGCGACGCAACGCCGCACACCAGCGCCGGATCGATCAGCGGCTCGTCGCCCTGCACGTTGACCACGATGGTGTCGTCGCTCCAGCCGAAATGCGCCGCCACTTCCGCGAGGCGGTCGGTACCGGACGGATGATCGGCACGCGTGAGCATGGCTTCGATACCGTGTTCGCGGGCGACGTCGAGCACCGACTGCGCATCCGATGCAATCAGCACGTGCTGCGCGCCGGAGGCAAGCGCGCGTTCGGCGACGCGTACGACCATCGGTTTGCCGCCGATGTCGGCGAGCGGCTTGTTGGGCAGGCGGGTCGAGGCGAGTCGTGCCGGAACGACGGCGATAAAGGGCGGGGTAGCCGCAGCGGTGGCGTGGCTCATCGGACGGGTCGCGGCGTCACACGCCGGAGGCCGGCTGGCCGGCGCCGGGATTCAGCGGCTCGACCGGCGTGCCTTCGACCGTTTGACGGGCTTCGTCCACCAGCATGACGGGGATGCCGTCGCGGATCGGATACGCCAGCTTGTCTGCGTGACAGATGAGCTCCTGCGCCGGACGATCGTAGCTGAGCGGGCCCTTGCAGATCGGGCAGACGAGAATTTCAAGCAGGCGAGCGTCCACGGAGTTTCTCCACAACTAATGCAATGAGGCGATGATCGAGCGCAGCTTCAACTGGAACCACCCAGATGCGCGCATCGTGCCAGGACCCTAATTTTACCGCATCCTTTTCGGTGATCAGGATCGCGTCGGCGTCGACATCGACGAATGGATTGCTGCTGAACGCATAGTGATCCGGCAGCGCGCGGGTGGCGGGCGTCAGGCCGGCCGCGCGCAGCGTCGCGAAAAAGCGCTCCGGCGCGCCGATGCCGGCGGCTGCCAGCACGCGGTCGCCGCCGAACTGGGCGAGTGGGCGGCGCAACGCCGGATTGCCGAGGTGCCAGGCGTCGCCGGGTGTGAGGGCGAGCGCGAAGGTGTTTGGCCAGGGCGGCAGCGTGCGTTCGTAGGGGCTATTGACCAGCGTCGCGTCGCGGCGGCGCGCCAGCGGCTCGCGCAACGGGCCCGCCGGTAGCGGGAAACCGTTGCCGCCGAGCCGATGGTCGAACACCACGATTTCGGCGTCGCGGGCGAGGCGGTAATGCTGCAAACCGTCGTCGCTGACGATCACGTCGACCTCGCGATGCGCGGCGCACAGCGCCTGCGCGGCCGCCACGCGATCCGGGCAAACCCAGACCGGCGCGCCGGTGCGACGGGCGATCAGCAGGGGCTCGTCGCCGCCGTCCTGCGGTGCCGAGGCGGGCGTGATCGCGGTCGGCCGGCGCACGCGCGCACCGTAGCCACGCGATACGACGCCGGGATGAAAGCCGGCGCCGCGTAACGCTTCGACGAGCGCGATTACCGTGGGCGTCTTGCCGGTGCCGCCGACCGTCACATTGCCCACCACCACCACCGGCACGCCGACTCTCACCCGCTTGAGCCAGCCGAGCGCAAAGGCGGCGCGCCGCGCCGCGGCGATGAGAGCGAACACGCCGGCGAACGGCAGCAGCGTCCAGGCAAGCGGGCCGCGCTGCTGCCACTCGCGCGCGAGGCGGGCTTCGATCTGGTATTTGATGTCGCTCATGCGCTCAACGCTCGCGCACGTCGCGACGCCAACAGCTGTTCAGATGACGCGATACAAGGGGTAAGGACCAACGCGTTTCTCCACGCGAAACCAACAGAACAGGGCGGCTGCTTCAACAGCGGAGCAGCAACAGCCGCGCGCAACTCATGATGCCCCTTAAACCCGGCACTCTAGCCTGCCGGTGTCGTCCGGGGCAAGTCGCCAGGGTTGCACCCAGGCGCCCGGCCGGCACGCCTGAGGTCTCTGCAGCCTGTGGATAACTTTGTGGAGAACCCGGCATCGACGAGGCGGGGAGGGCCATTCTGCGCGGGTCTTGTCGGCGTTCATCGGTATTAATGAGATATAAAATCCATATAAATCAATAGCTTGATTCGATGTTATTGGGTTTGGCACTGGCTTTGACAGCACTTCGAAAGATTCTCCTGGCATGTGGACACTTTTGACAATTCCTACGACGTGCTGGACGTGGATGGCCGCTCGGTCTATCGTCTGTCCGGCCTGTCACCCCTATTCCTCGCATGAACTCCGAAAGTCCTTTTTCGTCCTCTGCCACGTCGGGCGGCGACGTCGTCGTGCCGGTGTCGGCACTCAACCGTGCGATCGGCACGATGCTCGAACGTTCCTTTCCGCTCGTCTGGGTGGCGGGCGAAGTGTCGAACTTCACGCGCGCCGCGAGCGGTCACTGGTATTTTTCGATCAAGGACGCGCAGGCGCAGATGCGCTGCGTCATGTTCCGCGGCCGCGCCCAGCACGCCGAGTTCACGCCGCGCGAAGGCGACCGCATCGAAGTGCGCGCGCTCGTCACGATGTACGAGCCGCGCGGCGAGTTGCAGCTCAATGTCGAGGCCGTGCGCCGCACGGGCCAAGGGAGACTTTACGAAGCGTTCCTGAAACTGAAAGCCCAGCTCGAAGCGGAGGGGCTTTTTGCCCCCGAGCGCAAACGGCCGTTGCCGGCTCATCCGCGCTCGATCGGCATCGTCACGTCGCTGCAGGCCGCGGCGTTGCGCGACGTGCTGACCACGCTGCAACGGCGTGCCCCGCATATTCCCGTGATCGTCTATCCGGCGCCGGTGCAGGGCGCGGGCGTGAGCGCGAAACTCGCGGCGATGGTCGAGACGGCTAACGCACGGCGTGAGATCGACGTGCTGATCGTGTGTCGCGGCGGAGGGTCGATCGAAGACCTGTGGGCGTTCAACGAAGAAGTGCTGGCTCGCGCGATTGCGGAAAGCCGGGTGCCGGTGGTGAGCGGTGTCGGTCACGAAACCGATTTCACGATTGCCGATTTCGCCGCCGACGTGCGCGCTCCCACCCCGACCGGCGCAGCCGAACTCGTCAGTCCGCAACGCGTGCTGCTGTTGCGCGATCTCGATCACCGTCATGCGACGCTGGCACGCGGCTTCGGTCGCATGATGGAGCGGCGCGCGCAACAACTCGACTGGCTCGCGCGCCGGCTCGTCTCGCCGGCCGAGCGGCTCGCGCGGCAACACACCCATCTGCAGCAATTGAGCGTGCGTCTCGCCTCTGCGGGCGCGCGTCCGGTGCGCGACGCCCAAGCGCGGTTTGCGCTGCTGCAGATGCGCTGGCAGCGCTGGCGTCCTGATCTCGCCGCCCATCGTGCGGGCTTGCAGACGTTGGCCGAGCGCCTGGACGCTGCCGTGCTGCGCCAGCATGAGCGCCAGAGCGCACGCGTGACGACGCTCGCCGCGCGGCTCGAGGTACTGAGTCCGCAACGCACGCTGGAGCGCGGCTATGCCGCGTTGCTCGACGCCGGCAACGGCCGCGCCGTGCGTGCACCGGCCTCGCTGAAACCCGGACGGCGGTTGACCGTGCATCTTGCCGAAGGCGCTGCGGATATCACGTTGGCCGATGTGCAGGCACGTCTCGCGGACGGTTTTTAGCGCTGATGGCAAGCCGTACATTTGACCGTGACAAGGGCGTTGCGCCAGCACTAATTACGCCCTTTGAGCGGCGCTTTCCAGCATGCCTGACATAAAGTCCGCGGGTTTGCGGGGTTATTCCAACTCGCCTACAATCGAGTGCTCTACAGCGTCGTCCTCAGACTGACCCCCCACAAACAGATAGAAGGAAAGCACCATGGAACATACGCTCCCGCCGCTACCGTTTGCAAAGAACGCCCTTGCTCCGAACATGTCGGAAGAGACGCTCGAGTTTCACTACGGCAAGCACCACCAGACCTATGTGACTAACCTGAACAATCTGATCAAGGGCACGGAGTACGAGAACCTGTCGCTCGAAGAGATCGTCAAGAAGGCATCGGGCGGCTTGTTCAACAATGCGGCTCAAGTGTGGAACCACACGTTCTTCTGGAACAGCCTGTCGCCGCAAGGTGGCGGCGCACCGAAGGGCGCACTCGCCGACGCGATCAACGCGAAGTGGGGCTCCTACGACAAATTCAAGGAAGAGTTCGCCAAGACCGCAGTCGGCACGTTCGGCTCGGGCTGGGCATGGCTCGTGAAGAAGGCAGACGGCTCGCTGGACCTCGTGTCGACCAGCAACGCTGCTACGCCGCTGACCACGGACGCGAAAGCACTGCTGACGATCGACGTGTGGGAACACGCGTACTATATCGACTATCGCAATGCACGTCCGAAGTTCGTCGAAGCCTACTGGAACATCGTGAACTGGGACTTTGCTGAGAAGAATTTCGCGTAAGGTTTCAGGCGGCGCGGTGTGAGCGAACAGCGGTAATGTTCCGTATTCCGCTGCGCCGTTGTCGCGAGGTTTGCGACCGGTAGTAACAACGAAAGCCCTCCATCGCGAGGGCTTTCTGTTTTTCTGGCGCGGCGGACTGGCCTCTCATGTGACGTGGTACGGAATGACTGACGCGTTTATCCGGGACCTCGGCAACAGCGAAAATCATTCGGATACCAAATCAAATGCCGACGCCACGGGGAATCGCCTGCATTCACCGCGCAGCGCCGGTGGCGTCCGCTTATTCCGCGTCCGACGTCGCCGTGGTTTTCTTCGGTCGACGGCTGCGCGTGGCTGACTTGCGCGCCGTCTTACGGGCAGCGGGTTTATCAGCGGCTGCAGGTTGAGCGGGTGCTTCCTGTGGCGCTTCGCTGGCGGGCGCCGCTTCGACCGCCGGTGCGGCTGCTTTCCTGGTTTTCTTGGCTGCAGGCTTGCGGCCGCCACGTCCCGTGCGGCGCTTCTCTGCGGTTTCCTGGATCGGCTGATTGCTGGCCGGCTCGATGTCGACCTCGGCGACCGGTTCCGGGCCGAACGTGAACATCGCCGGTTCGGGCGCCTCCTGCTCCAGGTCCCCAACCTGCTCCTCAACCGGCTCTTCGTACGCGAAGGGCGACCGGCCGCCGTAATTGCGCTGCACATCCGGCTCGTCGGCGAACATCTCCGGCTCATTGGCCAGCGTTGCTGGCGTGTCGTGGCTAGCCACAGCTTCTGCGCGCGCCGGCTCGGCTGGCAGTTCCCGTCCGGTCTTGCGATTGCCGCGACCGCGACGGCGCGCGTCGCTCTTCTGGCCCGCTTCTGCCGCTGCGGCCGGTTCCGCGACTGCGCTATCCTCGGCTTGCTCGGTCACCTCGCTTACGGACTCGCTGACAGTCGTAGCAACCGCCGCAGTACTGCGATACACATACGCGCCCGATTTTTCGTCGCGACCGAATTCGAGCAGCCCGCGCGCTTGCGCCTCCTCGAGCAGATTGCCGAACGCGCGAAAGCCATAATACGTTTCGTTGAAGTCGGGCTTGCGCCGCTTGATGGCGTTTTTCAGCACCGAGGCCCAGATCTTGCCGCTGTCGCCGCGCTCCGATGCAAGCGCATCGAAGGTCTCGACGGCGATTTCCACAGCTTTGGTGCGGCGCGATTCGAGGTCTTCCCTAGGGCGCTTTTCTTCATTTGCTGCGCGTTTGGCGGCGGCCGCCGGCTGCTGCGCCGGACGTGTGGTCTCGCGCTTCACGACGGTCCGCTGACTTTCGCGCACCAGATCGTCGTAGAAAATGAATTCGTCGCAGTTCGCAATCAGGAGGTCTGAGGTAGATTGCTGCACGCCGACGCCAATCACCTGTTTGGCGTTTTCGCGCAGCTTCGAAACCAGTGGCGAAAAGTCGGAATCGCCGCTAATGATGACGAAGGTGTTGACGTGCGATTTGGTATAGCAGAGGTCGAGCGCGTCGACGACGAGGCGGATGTCCGCCGAGTTCTTGCCGGACTGACGCACGTGCGGGATTTCGATCAACTCGAAGTTGGCCTCATGCATCGTGCCTTTGAAGCTCTTGTAGCGTTCCCAGTCGCAGTACGCTTTCTTGACGACGATGCTGCCCTTGAGCAGCAGGCGCTCCAGGACCAGCTTGATGTCGAATTTCTCGAACTTCGCATCGCGTACGCCAAGGGCGACGTTTTCGAAATCGCAGAACAGCGCCATGCTGATGGTTTCGTTGGCTGACGCCATGTGTTTCTCCAATGAGGCCATCCGTCAAACCCGACGGATCGCGACCATGATAGCGACTCCTGCGGTTTTCTTCCTCCAATACATCGTCGTGTATCAAAGTAAACGTGCCCAATTCGCTATTCATTTCTGACTTTTGACCGCTTACAACTACGCCTGTCGCCGCATTGGAAGAATTCGGCGTCATCCATACAAGCAGGACTAAGTACGCTTGCAGACCTCGCCTTGCGCGACAGGTCGGCGGTGCGATTGAACAGCCGGGACAAGCAGGAGACAGGTTCACATGAATCAACCAGAAGCGATCAACCTCGCGGGAGGCGGCGCGGGCATCGAGGTCGAGAGCCGGTCGATCGACTACATTCCCGAGACGGAGCGGCATGCGCGCCTCGGCAGTCAGGGACCGTTCTGGTTCCTTGGCAATTTCCATTTCTTCACGATTTCGATCGGCTTCGTGGGCCCGGGCATGGGGCTGTCGGCCGGTTGGACGACGTTGGCCGGCGCGCTGGGGATCATGTTCGGCACGATCTTCATGGCCTTTCACGGTTCGCAGGGACCGGAGATGGGACTGCCGCAGATGATCCAGTCGCGCGCGCAGTTCGGCTATCGCGGCGTGATTCTCGCCTTGCTCGCCACGCTGTTCGTATTCGTGGGCTTTAACGTCGTCAACGTCTCGCTGATTACCGACGGCCTCAAGCACGTGTTCGGCCTGAATACCACGCTGGCCGCCGTGGTGGCGATCGCCGCCGGCGCGCTGCTGTCGATCTACGGGCACGATCTGATGCACAAGGCATTCAAGTGGGCGCTGATTGCAACCCTGCCGCTCTATGCGCTGGTGACGCTGGCACTGATGTTCGGCGCTGGTCACAGCGTACCGGCTGCAGCGGCAGCAGCGCCGGCGGCGCCGGCGCTGGGCTTCAACTGGATTGCCTTTGCGACGCAGTTTGCCATCGGCGCCAGCTACAACATCTCGTATGCACCGTACGTGTCGGACTATTCCCGTTATCTGCCTAAGCACACCAGTCGCCGCAAGCTGATCACCGCCATCTTTCTCGGCGCGTCGCTCTCCGGCACGTGGATGATCGGCCTCGGCGCATGGCTCGCGCAGCAACTGAAGGCCGAGGACGCACTGGTGGCGCTGAATCAGGTGGGGTCGTCGATGCTGCCGGGTCTCGGCCACGTGATTGTGATGGTGTCGGTAGCGGGCTTCCTGCCGATCATCGCGCTCAACACGTATAGCGCCATGTTGACGCTGCTGACCGGCGTCGATTCGATCCGCAAGGTCAAACCGACGCGCGGCGCGCGGATCCTGTCCATCGTGGCCATCAGCGCGGTCGTGCTGATTTGCGTGCTGGCGATCAAGGGCAACGGCATCGCGCTGCTCAACACGTTCCTCGTGTTGATGCTGTATTTCCTCGTGCCCTGGACGGCGGTCAATCTGGTCGACTACTTCTTCGTGCGCAAAGGTCGTTACGCGATTCCGCATTTCTTTACGCCGAAGGGCATCTACGGGGCGTGGCAGATGCGCGGCATTGGGGCCTATGTCATCGGGTTCGCCGCGATGATTCCGTTCTTCTTCGTGTACGACGCCGAAGCGCAGAAAGAGGTGTTCGTAGGCTACTTTGCGCGGCTGCTGGGCGGGGTGGATATCGCGTGGCTGGTTGGGCTGATCGTCTCGGGTGGCGTGTACTGGCTGCTGAGCCGCTCGCTCGATCTGCGGGCCGAAGAGAAAATCATTCGGAGTATGAAGGAAAGCGACTTCGCGGCGATTGCACAGCGCGTGCAAGGCGAGCGTTAAGCGATGCAAGTGCGCCGTCGTGGTGACGGCGCACGACGCGCTCTCTGCAAACGCGACCGCGTTTGTGGCCGCCAGCTCACATCGTATTGCGATTCGCTGCAACAGTTGCCGCGTCGCGTGTCAGCAGCACATCGTCGATCAGGCCGTACGTCCTTGCGTCGGCCGCCGACATGAAGTTGTCGCGGTCGGTGTCCTTCACGACCTGCTCGATGCTGCGCCCGGTATGTTGCGCCATCATCGCGTTGAGGCGCTCGCGCTGGTACAGAACCTCGCGTGCCTGGATTTCGACATCGGCGGCGGTGCCTTGGCTGCCGCCCGAGGGCTGATGAATCATGATCCGCGCATTCGGTAACGCGTAGCGCTTGCCGTGCTGGCCTGCGGTCAACAAAAACGTCCCCATGCTGGCGGCGAATCCCGTGCAGAGCGTCGACACTTCCGGCTTGATGAACTGCATGGTGTCGTAGATGGCGAGACCGTCGTAGACCGAGCCGCCCGGCGAGTTAATATAAAAAGAAATATCCTTGTCGGGATTCTCGGACTCGAGAAACAGTAACTGCGCAACGATCAGGCTCGCCGACTGCTCGTTCACCGGGCCCACCAGAAACACGATGCGCTCGCGCAGCAGCCGCGAATAGATGTCGTAGGCGCGCTCGCCGCGTCCGGACTGTTCGATGACGGTGGGCACGAGGCCGAGACCGGAAAAGGAAGGGTAAAGGGAATGCATGCGCGCCTCGTTTGCTGTTGGATGAACGGACCACCACCCGCGGCCATCGTTGCGGTCGTTGCGGTCGCAAAGTGTCTGCCCGTATGACGAAGACGCGTGCCCCGGTGTGACAGAGAAATATTTGCGAGAGGCTGTCACGCCGGACGTTGTTCAAACGTCAACGAACAGAGGATGCAGGTTGCGGCGCCTGTCCCGAACACGGCAGGCGCGGCATTCTTCACGTTTCTGGGAGCATCGCGAATGACGGAACAGGGAATCGACAAGGCATCGGCTTTCGAGGCCGCCCGCGCGCGGCTCATTGCGCTCGCGTACCGCATGTTGGGCAGCCGCGCGGAAGCCGAAGACGTGGTGCAGGATGTCTGGCTCAAATGGGATCTCGCCGATACCCGCGAGCTACGTACGCCGGTGGCGTGGCTGACCACCATCACGACGCGGCTCGCAATCGACCGGCTGCGTCATCTGCAACGCGAGCACACTGCGCGCGCCGCGGGCTGGTTGCCGGAGCCCTGGGTCGACGAACTGGTGCCGTCGGCGGAAGAACTGGCGCTGCGCTCGGCGGAAATGTCGTACGGACTGATGCTGCTGCTCGAGCGTTTGAAGCCCGATGAGCGGGCCGCCTTCGTGTTGCACGAGGCCTTCGATTGCGACTATGCGGAGATTGGACGAATTCTCGAACGCTCGCCCGCCGCTTGCCGCCAGATCGTGCATCGCGCGAAAACGCGTTTGCGGCGCGAAGGCGCGCCGTTGCAGCGGACGGATCCGGCGGCGCATGCGCGACTCGTGGAGCGTCTGCGCGCGGCGCTGGAGACACAGGATCGAGCCGGCCTGCTGCGACTCTTCAGCGACGCGCCGGAAGTTGTCAGCGATGCGCCGCTGCGGTTGAACGAACCGGTCGTGGCAGCGGCGGACTGGGTGGACACGGTGACGTCGATGGTGGGCGCGCCGACGCATGCCACCCACGCCATGTTCGCCAGCAGAGTCACGCACGCCGAAGTGCTATCGATCGACGGCGTGCTGGGCATCGCTTTGCTGCAGGAGGGGGAAATCGCCGCGCTGCTCGATATATCGACGAGCGGCGGCCGGATCGTGTCGCTGCGTATCGTCACGCATGGCGCGCATCTGCGGGCCGCACGGCAGCGCTTTGGCTTGTCTGCCGTAGTGCGTCTGCTGCACGCGCTGCGTGGCCGCGACACCAGCATAGGGCGCGAGCCACGCACCTCAGTTGCGATGTGCGGCGACTTCCCAGTTGATATCGACGCATAGCACGTGCATGCCTTGCGGTGTCTGCGCGGCGATCGATGCGGTCACGCACAGGTGCGCTTCGTTGATCGACAGATAGGGCGGCGTCACATGCACCTGACCGGGCGTGCGCATCGCGCCGATGAAATACGGCCGACGCTCCCAACTTGCGCCTTCCGAATGCAGCAGCGGACGAAACCGCTTGGCGCGTTGCGATGCGCGTCCGGGCGGTAGTACGTTGTCGCCGATCTGCCGGCCGGAGCCGTCCAGCACGAAGCAGCGTGCGGTTTCGCCGAGTGCGAGGAGCGGCGCGGTGGCGTGCGCCACCGATTCGCCCGCCACGAGTTGCGCGCTTGCCGTCTCGAGCGCCTTCACATACGGCGCGAGCCGGGTGGCTTGGGCCCGTTCGCGCGCAGCCACGCGCTCGCGCAACGCGGCCGACAGCGCATCCATCAAACCGGCGGCGGCCTGCGGCTTCACCGGATCCACGCTCGGTCCGGCGAAATACGCACCCTGCACGAAGTCCACGTTGCATTCGAGTGCGATCAGCGCGTCGCGCTCGGTCGACAGGCCGCCCATCAACACCAGTTGCCCGGACTCGTGCAGCAGCGAGACGAGCCCAGGCAGCACGCGTTCGATATGCGAATGTTCGCTCGCCTGCGCCAGAATGCAGCGGTCGAGCGTGACGATATCGGGCCGCAGATTCCAGACCCGGTCGATGTTCGAATGTTTGGCGCCGAACCCGTCCAACGCGATCAGGAAGCCCGATTTACGCAGCGCGTCGACGATCTCCGCAAAGCGCGTGGTTTCGCCGCCTGCCTGCTCCGACACCTCCAGCACCACCCGTTGCGGTGGCAGGCCCAACGCCTTCAGCCCGGCCAGCAGCGCGTCACCGTAGCTGGTGTCCATCAGCGCGGCGGGATGCAGGCTCAGAAAAAGCCATTCGTCGTGGCTGTCGAACGCGTTGAAGTTGCCCAGATGCAGCGATTCCGCAAGCCGGCCAAGCTCCAGTAGATCGCCGCGCCGCGCGGCCTGGGTGAATACTTCATGCGACGGCACTTGCAGCACATGTTCGTCACGGGCGCGCAGCGAGGCGTGATAACCGATCGCGCGCCGGTGCGACACCGAAAACACGGGCTGGAACACGCTGAACACCGTGTAGCCGCCGTACAGGACGGTGCGCCGGGAGCCTTCGTCGCCGGCCATTGGGCGCGGGGACTGGAAGCCGGGAGGATCGAGTTCGATCATGCTCATCATGGTCAGTCGAGTGAGGAGTGGCGGCCTGGCGGGCACGCATTACGCGCAAGTTTACAGGATAGACGAGCAAGAACCGTGCGCACGCCGGAAATGCGCTGCGCACGTTGTCAACCGCTCATTGTGCGCCGGGATACGCGCTGCGGCTACGCCGCGCACAGCCTTGGTGCGCCGCGCGCCCTGTTGCGGGTCGGGCGAGCCATTGCGCAGCGGTGCCGGAACGGCTGCTGCGGCGACTTATACCGGCTTCATGTGTCAGGTTTCAGGTCCGTTCGGACGGATCGGTTTTCTTCGCCGTGCTGCGGATGTCCGCGGACAGTTGCGCGAAGATCCACGACGAGCAGGACGTGATGATGCCGACGCACAGGAACGTCGCATGGAAGGCGGGCAGCGAGTTCGCTTCGGTGACCTTGTGGATCAGCCCGGTGAAGGTCGTCAGCAAGGCACCCGCGACGGTGACGCCGAGGCTCATCGAGAGCATTTGCACCAGCGAAAACAGGCTGTTGCCGCTGCTGGCCCCGCCGGTGCCGAGATCCTTCAGGGTGAGCGTGTTCATGGCGGTGAACTGCATCGAATTTACGCCGCCGAAGAACGCGAGCTGCACGAGCCGCAGCCAGAGCGGCTGGCCGGCGCTTGTCAGCGAGAAGCTCGCCATGGCGAGGCCGACCAGCACCGTGTTGGTCACGAGCACGCGGCGATAGCCATATTGCGTGATCAGGCGGGTCGCAAGCCGTTTGGAGCTCATGCCGGCGGCGGCCACCGGCAGCATCATCAGACCGGCTTCGAAGGCGCTGTAGCCGAGGCTCACCTGCAGCAGCAGCGGAATCAGGTACGGCATCGCGCCGCTGCCGATACGCGCGAACAGATTGCCGAGCAGGCCGACGCTGAAGGTGTTGATCCTGAACAGATCGAGCGGGAACAGCGGGTGCGGCTCGCGCACCGCGTGCAGTGCGTAGGCGACGAAGCAGGCCAGACTCAGAATCAGCAGCACCAGCACGGTGGCTTGCTGGATGCCGAGCTCCGTGCGGCCGTCGAGCGCGAACGAGATCGCCACCATGCCCACCACCAGCAGGATATAGCCCTTGATGTCGAACCTCGGCGTGTCGGGGTTGCGGCTGTCCTGCATGAAGATGAAAGTCGCCACGCAGCCGATGATGCCGACCGGCACGTTAATCAGAAAGATCCAGTGCCACGAGGCGATCTTGACGAGCCAGCCGCCGAGCGTCGGGCCGATCAGCGGGCCGATCAGACCGGGAATGGCGACGAACGCGAGAGCCGGCAGATAGCGTTCGGCGGGGAAGGTCCGCAGCACGGCGAGGCGTCCGACCGGCAGCAGCATCGCGCCGCCCACGCCTTGCATCACGCGATACAGCACCAGCTGGGTCAGCGTGTGCGCGTTGGCGCAGAACAGCGAACCGATGGTGAACACGAGGATCGCGCTGAAGAACACCTTGCGCGTGCCGAGCTTGTCCGCGAGCCAGCCGGACACCGGAATCATCACCGCCATCGTCAGCGAGTAGGCGATCACCACCGACTGCATTTGCAGCGGCAGCTCGCCGAGACTCGTCGCCATGGCCGGCAGGGCCGTATTGACGATGGTGGAGTCGAGCGTCTGCATGAAAAAGCCGGTGGCGACGATCCACAGCATCACGGTGAGCGAGCGTGCGGTGGGCTGGACGGTGGTGGGCGGCGGATTGGACATGACTTTCACGGTGCGAGCTTCGCTGCCGCGTCGAAGAATGCCTTCGCCCGCGGGTCGCCGGTATACGCGACGTTGATGCGGATCCACGGGCTGATCTCCGCGTTCGGGCGGAAATAGCTGCCCGGCGCGACGGTGACGCCAAGCGGTATGCCGCATTCGACCAGCCGCGCCGAGTCCTCCACGTGCGGCACGCGCGCCCACACGAACTTGCCGCCGAGTGGCGTTTCGAACACTTCCCAGCCGCTCGCTTCAAGCGCCTGCACGGTCGCGCCGAGGGCCTCGCGCATGCGCCGGCGCAACCGTTCGAGGTACTTACGGTAAGTGCCGCGTTCGAGCATGGCGACGGCTACCGCTTCGGCAAAGCGTGAACCGCCGATGCTCGTCAGCATCTTGATGTCGGCGAGATCCTTGATGGTCGCGTGGTCGGCGACCACCACGCCGATCCGCAACGACGACGACAGCGTCTTCGACAAACCGCCCACATAAATCACGTGTTCGAGCTGGTCGAGGGTCGCGAGGCGATCGGTGACTTCGGTCTGGAAGTCGGCATAGATGTCGTCTTCGATGATCTTGAACTGGTGTTCACGGGCCAGTTGCAGCAGCCGGAACGCAACGGGCGGCGAAACGCTCGTGCCGGTCGGGTTGTGAAACAGCGTGTTGATGAAGAACAGCTTCGGCCGATGCAGACGCAATTGCGCCTGCAGCACTTCGAGATCCGGCCCGTTGCGGGTGCGTGGAATGCCGACCAGCTTTACGCCGTGCAATTTCAGGAGACCGAACAGGTTGTAGTAGCCGGGATCTTCGACAAACATCGTGTCGCCGGCTTTGAGCATGTAGCGCATCAGCAGATCGAGCCCCTGGCTCGCGCCGTTGGTGATCAGGATCTGAGAGGTGTCGGCGCCAATGCCGAGTTGTCCGAGGCGGCTCTGCAGATGCTCGCGCAGGAGCGGGTTGCCGAACGGCGTCGTGTAGTCGACGAGACTGGTCGGATCGATCCGCGACACGTGGCGGATCGCCTGGCCGAGTCCATCCATGTCGCGCCATGCTTCCGGGATGAAGCCGCTGCCGAGCTTGAGCGTTTCACCAGGATGGTTGAACTGCTGCAGGATATGGACCGCTTCTTCTTCGGCCCGGCGCGGGTCCGAGGTGCCTTGGGCGCCGTTGAGACCACGCAGCCGCTCGGCGACGAAAAACCCCGAGCCGTGGCGTGAATCGAGGTAACCGAGCGAGACCAGGCGGTCGTACGCCTCGATCACCGGAAAGCGGCTCACGCCGTAGTCGGCGGAAAACTGGCGGATCGATGGCAGCTTGGCGCCCGGATGGGCGGCGCGCGAGCGGATCCACGCAGTGACGCCGGTGACGATCTGCTCAGTCAACGGGACGCCGTTTTCGCGGTTGAGTTCGATGTCGAGCTTCATGAGGTGTGATGCCTAAAAGCCGGTAAGCGCGCCTGTGAACCATAGCCATGAATCGCAGTGCGAGCAACTGTCAGGTTTTTCAACTGCACAGTTTCGCGCAAACTGTTCGTAACTGTGCATGGGACTTCCATGATCGCACGGCAATAATCAGTCATCCAGAAAAGTCGTTCAAGGAGCAATGCGATGCGTGAAATCCGTACTTTCGAACTCGATCATGGCGAACCCGCAACCGCCTGGCGTATCACGCAGGCGCTGACGTTGCAGGTGATGGCGGGCGAGGTCTGGCTGACCGTGCAGGGCGACCTGCGCGATTACTGGTTGTCCGCGGGCGAAACCTTCGAACTGCATGGCGGCGAGCGGGCGTGGGTGAGTGCAGGGCCGGGCGGTGCCAGGCTCGCACTGGCATTCGCGACCGCCACGCATCCCACACATCCCACGTACGCCGCCCAGGTCCGCCCTGCCGCGAACACTGCGCCGCGTTCGGCCCGCAGCCTGGTGCCGCGTTGGCTGCAGACTATCTGACGCTTATCGGACAGGCAGGGACGGTGGCGTTTCGTAATCCCCAATGTAGCGTGCGCGCGGCCGGATCAGACGACCGTCCGCGCTCTGTTCCATGGCGTGCGCGATCCAGCCCACCACCCGGCCGACCGCGAACAGCGTGAACGCGGCGCCTGCGGGCAGGCCCAATACGCGTTCGATCGCTGCCAGCGCGTAGTCCAGATTCGGTTCCGTGCCGGTGGTGTCACGCACCCCGTTGGCCAGAGCATGGACTTCCGCAATCGGCGAGCGCGCCGGCGCGGCTTGCGTCAGCAAGTCCAGCAAGACGCGCGCACGCGGATCGCCATTGGGATACAACGGATGCCCGAAGCCGGATAGCACCGCGCCGTAGATGCCATGCTCGCCAGGATTGAGACGGGTTGCCAGGAAGCGGTCGAGATCAGGCGCGCGGGCGGCTTCGTCGAGTATCGCGGCGGCGCGAATTGACTCGCCGCCGTGACGCGGGCCCGATAGTGCCGCGAGACCGCCGGCCACGGCACCGAACAGATGCGCGCCGGTCGACGTAATGCAGCGCACGGTGAAGGTCGACGCATTCAGTTCATGGTCCGCGCAGGCGACCAGCGCCGCGCGCAGCACGCCGATCTGCTTCTGGTTGCGGATGCCCCACGCGGCGGCAAGTTGCCGGTGCAGCGGCTCGTTCGACGGCGCCGCCGAGATCAGCGCCGCTGCCAGCAAACGCATCACCGCGCAGGCCGTGTCGAGTTGCGCGTCGCGGCCCTGGGCCCAGACCCGCGGCATTTGGGCGGCGGCGGCCGGCAGCAGCACCAGCGCGCGGTCGAGCGGGGCGCTGTCGCCCCACAGCTTGAGCCATGCGGACCATTGCGCCGCGCCGAGCGGCGCCGGCGCCGCCTCAGCCAGGCGCCGCGGGCTGCATTCCCACAACAGCGCCGCCACTTCCTCGAGCGATGCCGAGCGCGCCAGCTCGACTGCATCGTGGCCACGATAGAGCAGGCGCCCGTCGGCGATCAGCGTGATGGACGACTCGAGCACCGGCACGCCCCAGTCGAGCACCTTCTGCGCCACCTTGCCGGCGCGCTTGCCGTCTGCCTTGCGGCGCGCGAGCCGTCGCACTTCCGCGGCGTCGTAGAGGCGGTGCTTGCCGTACGCATCCGGCGTCGAACGCAGCATGCCGCGGCTCACATAGGCATAGAGCGTCGGCACGGTGATGCCGAGCACGGAGGCGGCTTCGGTTGCGGTGAGTTGGGTCGACATGAATATAAGCGCGCGAGAAAACCGGAGAAATCAATATATATTGATTATCTTAATCAAGATTGATTGAGAGAGGGCGGAATTTTAGACTGGCTTGCCAGGACAACAGCCAGTTTCTCTCCACCTCTACTGCGAATTGCCATGACACCTCATCTCGCGCTCGATCATCTATGGACTGCGGCCGGTTGCGACGCCGCCGCGCTCGACGCCGTTTCGCTGACCGGCGAGGACCCGGGCCTGCCCTCGATCTATCGCGTCGGCACGCTCGCCAGCGCCACGATCGCCGCGTCGGCGCTCGCCGCCGCCGAATGCTTCCGCCTGCGCACGGGACAACGGCAACGCGTCGAGGTGGAGATGCGGCGCGCACTGGTGGCGTTTCGCAGCGAGCGCTATCTGCGGGTGAACGACGGGCCGCCGGCGGCGTTGCGCAATCCCGTGATGGGTTTCTATGCGACACGCGACGGCCGCTGGATTCAGTTGCACACCAATTTCTCGCATCACCTGGCGGGCATCCTGACAGTGCTCGGTTGCCGCAACGATCGCGCAGCGGTAGCCGAGGCGATCCGTGGCTGGGACGGTGCGGTGCTCGATCAGACACTCGCCGACGCGGGCCTGTGCGCCGCGCTGATCCGCTCACCGCGCGAGTGGTCCGCCCACGAGCAGGCGCACGCAATTGCCAATCTGCCGCTCTTCGAAATCATGCGGATCGGCGATGCGCCGCCCGAACCGGCCGGGCGCGGAGGTGCCGACTGGGCGCTGGCCGGGGTCAGGGTACTCGACCTGTCGCGCATCATTGCGGGGCCGGTAGCCGGGCGCGCGCTCGCGCAGCATGGCGCTCAGGTGCTGATGATCAATGGGCCGCATTTGCCGAACATCGAGCCGCTCGTGATCGACAACGGCCGCGGCAAGCGCTCGGCCACGCTCGATCTGCGCGAGGCCGCGGGCCGGGATGCGTTACTCGGTCTGGTGGATGACGCCGATGTGTTCCTGCAAGCCTACCGTCCGGGCGCACTCGCCGCGCGCGGTTTCGCGCCGGAGGCGCTGGCGCAGGTGCGGCCGGGAATCGTCCATGTGTCGATTTCTGCGTATGGACATACCGGGCCGTGGGCACAACGCCGCGGCTTCGACAGCCTCGTGCAGTCCGCGAGCGGCATTGCGTGGACCGAGAGCCGCGCGGCCCACAGCGACGAGCCGAAGCATCTGCCGTGTCAGGCGCTCGATCACGCCACCGGCTATCTCGCGGCGTTCGGCGCGATGGTCGCGCTTGCGCGCCGGGCCACGGAAGGCGGTAGCTGGCATGTGCGTGTATCGCTGGCGCAGACCGGGCGCTGGCTGCAATCGATGGGGCAGATCGAGGATGGCTGGCGCTGGCCCGAGGTCACGTCAGAGGACGTGCAGGACTGCATGGAGAGCGTCGATTCGCCGTTCGGCCGGATTCGTGGGACCTTGCCCGCCGAACGTCTCACCGGGACGCCGGCGTTTTTCGGCCGGCCGCCCGTGCCGATTGGCACCGACTCCGCCGCGTGGATCGACTAGGCGCGGCCTACTTGCGCAACTCCGCGACGAAATCGTAGTAGTCGTTGCGGCAATAGGTGTCGGTCAGTTCGATTGCGCGTTGCTCGGCGGTATAACCGACGCGCGTGATCAGCAGCAGCGCCTCGTTGGGCGCAATGCTCATCTGCTGCGCGATCTCGTCGCTCGCGTTGACGGCGCGAAAATGCTGCAATGCGCGCACGATTCCGAGGCCGCGCTGTTCCAGGTAGCTGTACAGCGAATCGCCGATTGCCTGCGGATCGGGAATCACCGCTGCCGGGAAGGTGGAATTTTCAACCGCCATCACGATGCCGTCGGCAAGACGCAGGCGCCGCAGGCGCGTCACCGCCGCGGCCGGCGACAAACCGAGTTGAATGACTTCATCGCGATTGGCCGGCACGATCTCACGCGAGATCCATTGCGAACTTGGACTGAAGCCGCGCCGCCGCAGCATCTCGCTGAAGCTCGACAGGCGTGAGAGCGGGTCTTCGTAGCGCGGCGTGATAAAGCTGCCCGCGCCCTGGGTACGGCGGATCAAACCCTGTTCGACGAGCAGGGCGATCGCCTTGCGCGCGGTGATCCGCGAAACGCCGAGCGCGTCCGACAGCACGCGTTCGGACGGCAGCGCCTCGCCTGCGTTCCAGCGGTTTTCATGAATCGCGTTGCCAAGCTTGCGAGCGAGTTGCAGATAAAGCGGTGTATCGTTTTCCGGGTCCGGACGCAGGTCGCGCCAGCGGTCTTCCGAGGCAGAGTTCATGTGGCAGACGCAAGAAGGGCAAGCGGCAATTCTATGACATTGGCGCGCGGTGTTATAGCGGGCTTTTGCCTGGGGGGCGATTTGACAATTCGCGAGCGGATAAACTCGTCAGGCGATGCGGGCAGCGGGTGATCGGCGAAGCGTGATTGACTGCTGGCTTTAGGAGTCCACTATCGGCGGCGCAAAATCAGCCACGCACGTTCGGCTACGCACGTTCGGCGCTCGATCCACCCTCAGCAATCCAAGGAGAAACCATGACGACGGCCATCGCCACTGTGAGCTTGCCCGACGGCGAGCGGATTCCGAAGCTCGGCCAGGGCACCTGGGAAATGGGCGAGCAGCCCGCGCGCCGCGCCGGCGAAATCGCGGCGTTGCGTGCGGGCGTCGAGCTAGGCATGACGCTGATCGATACCGCCGAGATGTACGGCGACGGCGCGACCGAAAGTCTGCTCGGCGAGGCGCTCGCGGGACTGCGCGAGCGTGTTTTTCTCGTCAGCAAGGTCTATCCGCACAATGCCAGCCGGCGCGGTGTGCAGGCGGCTTGCGAGCAGAGCCTGAAACGCCTGAAGACCGACCGGCTCGATCTGTATTTATTGCATTGGCGTGGTTCGGTGCCGCTGGCGGAGACGGTCGAAGGCTTCGAGGCGTTGCGCCGCGCCGGCAAAATCCGCCACTGGGGCGTCAGTAATTTCGACACCGACGACATGGAAGAGTTGATCGCGGTGCCGGGCGGCGACGCCTGTGCGACCAACCAGATTCTCTATAACGTCGCGCGGCGCGGTGCCGAGTTCGATCTGTTGCCCTGGCTTGCGGCACGCAATATGCCGACCATGGCCTATAGCCCGGTGGATCACGCGCGCTTGCCTAAGCGCTCGCCGCTCGACGACATCGCCGATGCGCGTGGCGTCTCGGTGTTTCAGGTGGCGCTGGCGTGGGCGCTGGAGCAGCCGGGTGTGTTTGCGATTCCGAAAGCAGGGCGCGTCGAGCATGTGCACGACAATCATCGCGCGCTCGCCTTGCAACTGGGGGCCGACGAACGCGCGGCGATCGATGCTTACTTCCGGCCGCCGCGCAGCAAGCGGCCGCTCGAAATGCTGTGAGTGCGGACCGCGCTCAAGTGCAGGCGTGGTGCAGATGGACCGAGCCGAGTACGGCGACTTCGGCGGGCGTGCGCTTCAACGAATCTTCGCTGACCTGAGTTGCGTCGCCGATGAAATCGTCGACGATCGACGAAACCTGCACGTTACGCAAACACAAGGACACGCGTTGGGTTTCATTGGGCGGTAGCGAGGCGCGCTGACCAAGGAACAGCACGCCGTATTGATAGCCACGGATGATGCCGCGCACTGCACCGACGCATTGACCCTCGGCCACGTTGTCGGTCTTCTGCCTGCAGACCTGCATGAGCGACCAGGCTGAGAAGGATGGATCGACGGGAGGGGCGGCTTGTTGCTGCGCTGCCTGTTGTGCCTGTTGCGTTTGCTGCGCCTGTTGTGCCTGTTGGTCAGGCGTCTGCGCGTGGGCCAACGTGGCGAAGCCGAGTGTTGCTGCCATCAGCAGCCCAGCGGCTGCTCGCGCTGCGGTGTGGGGGACGTTTGGTTGCATGTTGGGGTGCCCTCATATCGAACGTTGAATCTGGTATGAGGGCGTGGCCGTTGTTTGGTTCCAGCGGCTTTCGGACCCCATCCGGCTGGCGTCGCTCCGGATGCACTTGCTGAGTATGTCGTCACCTTCCGTCCCGGCCGCGGCGGTGACGCTCGACCGGGGGATCGAGACGCCACCGCCCGCACTTGCCGGGAGAGGCTGCCGCGACGGAGCACGGCGTGGGGGACCGGGAACGGCTCGGGGGCGCCGTTCCCAGGGATCTAATGTCCGTTCCCGCCACCACCGTTGCCACCGCCATTGCCGCTCCCACCCTTGCCTCCATGACCGCCGCTGCCGAAGCCTCCGCCAAAGCCGCCAGGACCGCCACCGAAGCCACCGCCAAAACCCCCTGCAGGGCCGCTGCCACAACCGCAACCGCTGCCCATGCCACCGCCAAACCCGCCGCCGAAGCCTCCACCGGGGTTGCCGCCGTGACCGGGGCCGCCGCCGGAAGGACCACCACCCGAAGGACCACCGCCGGAAGGACCACCGCCGGAAGGACCACCACCGGAAGGACCGCCACCGGAAGGACCGCCACCGGAAGGACCGCCACCGGAAGGACCGCCACCGGAAGGACCGCCACCGGAAGGACCACCGCCGGAAGGACCGCCACCGGAAGGACCACTACCGGAAGGACCGCCACCGGAAGGACCACTACCGCCACCCTTACTGCTGCCACTTGGGCCGTCGCCAGCGCTGGCTCCAGCACCGCTCGGCCCTGCGCCGGTATTGGGCCCCGAGCTACCCGCGCCGGCATTCGCCCCCGCACTTGCGGCGCCCGAACTTGCACCGCCGCGTGACGGCTGTTTGCAGCTTCCCGACTGGGTGCCACGACACTCCTGAACCGAGAAGATCGTTGCGACATCATCGGCCATGGTGGCTGCATAGGCCGCTTCGCCCGTCGCGGACGGATCGTCCTGTGCGAGTTGAGTCGTAGCGGCTCCACCGCTGGCAGGCAACGGAGCGCCCGCTGCAACTGCCTGCTGCACGCCGTTCGCGGACGAGTCCGCGAACGCCGCGTGCGATGCAAGTAACCCCGTGCCAGCGACCAATACAGCAACTCCTCTGGCAATCCCGTAGCAGTACTGATTGAGTCTTGTGGTCTTCATTACTTCTCTCCCGAGGAGCCGCCAGCTCCTCGCTCGCTGCCGTCTCTCAAGCTGTGTCGTCTGCGAATAGCCTGTCGTGTTGCGGGCCTCTTCGCTCCCCGAGTTCGCTTTGCGCGCCGCGTGCCGCTGCATAACACACGCGATGTGCGCGGAACGCTGTCAGCGTTCTGCCGATCGTTAGCGGCTCCGGCTCGTGTGAGTGATTCCCCCTCCCTCGCGCGGTCTGGCAGACGCCGGTTGCCCGTTCGTTTGCCACGCGCGATGTCGACCGTGCGCGGCGTGCCGCTGCGCTGATCCATCTGGATGGAGCTCAGCGCGACGATTCGCGCACGCGGCTTGATCGTTCATCGCGGGCCGGATACCGCCCGTTCTATAGCGATATCCATGCCATTGCCCGCAGAGGCCCGTCAGTCGTGGACTCTATGTGATGGGTGTGGCGCGGGGTGGGGCGAATTGACGGAAAACGTTTCGGACGTGAAACGCGCCCGGATCGATTGTTAAATCGGCGGCCGAAAATGGCTGTGCTGCTGACGCCGCACGCGAGCACGGATGCGTCGCGTGACACCACACTACTGCCGCGCTACGTGTCGCGCGCTACGCTTTGCAGGGCGCGCAGCTCCTGAATGGGGATGTGGCAGCGGATCCGGTGTCCATCGCCGGCATCGATGAAGGCCGGGTCCTGCTGTTCGCAAACCGGACCGAGCTTGCGCGGGCAGCGCGTTTGAAACACACAGCCCGACGGCGGTGCGGCCGCGCTCGGGAGTTCGCCGGACAGGCGGATGCGTTCGCCGTGCGGGCCGGCATTGAGCGCGGGTGCCGAAGACAACAATGCTTCGGTGTACGGATGATGGGGTCCATCGAAGACGGCTGCGGCCGGTCCGATTTCGAGCAGGCGTCCCAGGTAGAGGACGGCAATGCGATCGGACAGATAGCGCACCACGTGCAGATCGTGCGAGATGAACACGTAGCTCGTGCCGCGCTCGCGTTGCAGATCGGCGAGCAGGTTGAGGATCGACGCCTGCACGGAGACATCGAGTGCGGACGTCGGCTCGTCGCAGACCACCACGCGCGGTTCGCCCGCGAACGCGCGCGCAATCGCGACGCGCTGCTTGAGGCCGCCTGACAATTGCCGCGTGCGTACGCCGAGATAACGATCCGGCAGACGCACTGCCGCAGTGAGCGCGGCAAGCCGTTTGTCCTGAGCGGCGCCGCGCAACGCGGTGAGCCGCGACAGCGCACGGCCGATCAGACGCTTCACCGAGTGCGAGCGGTTGAGCGCCGAATCAGGGTTCTGGAACACGATCTGCAGCGACTTGACCTGCTCGTCGTTGCGCCGCGTGACGCGTGCCGGCAAAGGCATGCCGTCGAGTTCGAGGACGCTGCCGGCGTCGGGCGCGAGCAGGCCGAGCATCAGCTTGGCAAGCGTCGTCTTGCCGCTGCCCGATTCGCCGACGAGTCCCAGCGTCTCGCCGGTCGCGAGATCGAGCGAGACGTCGTCGACGGCCTTCAGCGCGACGCCGCCAACGTGAAACGTCTTCGAGACCCGCTCGGCGCGCAGTACGAGTTCGCCGTTAGCCACGCTCTGCACTTGCGCTGCGTCCTCGTCATGGGCGCGTGGGCTGGGAGCGTCGGCATTCGCGCGGGGCAATTGCAGCGCGCGTTCGTGATAGTGACAGCGCGACATCTGATCGCCATGAGCAGCCGCGACCCGATGCGGCGGCGGCGCCTCACGGCGGCAGCGATCGTCGGCCAGCCGGCAGCGGTCTGCATAGATGCAGCCTTGTGTGACCGAGCCGGGCGCAGGCAATTGACCCGCAATCGTGTCGAGCCGCTCAAGGGTCTTGCTGCGGCCCGAGCTCGGCAGGCAGCGCAGCAGCCCGACGGTGTACGGATGACGCGGCCGCGCAAACACATCTTGCGTGGCGCCTTCTTCGACCAGCTTGCCGGCATACAGCACGCCGACGCGCTCGCACATGCGTCCGATCACCGCGAGGTTATGGCTGATGAACAGCACCGCGGTGCCAAGCTCCTTGCGCAGTTGCGCGACGAGGTCCAGTACTTCGGCTTCGACGGTGGCGTCGAGCCCGGTGGTGGGCTCGTCGAGAATCAGCAGGGCGGGGTTGGAAGCGAGCGCCATGGCGATCACCACACGTTGCTGCATGCCGCCCGACAATTGATGGGGATAACTATCCATCACCCGTTCAGGCGACGCGATGCGCACGCGCCTGAGCATTTCCAGCGTGCGGGTGAGCGCGTCGCTGCGATTCGCGCCCGCTGCCTCGAAGGCTTCGGCAACCTGGCGCGCAATCGTCATCGACGGATTCAGTGCGCGCCCAGGGTCCTGGTAGACCATCGAGATCGAGGTGGCGCGCAGGGTGCGCAGCGCGTCGGCGTCGAGCGC
Source organism: Paraburkholderia sp. GAS41 (assembly GCF_050436545.1). Taxonomy (NCBI): domain Bacteria; kingdom Pseudomonadati; phylum Pseudomonadota; class Betaproteobacteria; order Burkholderiales; family Burkholderiaceae; genus Paraburkholderia; species Paraburkholderia sp. GAS41. Next base: position 47,512 of record NZ_JBNDMK010000011.1, on the reverse strand, counting down.
GTGCAGGTCCTGTCCGGCGATCAGGAGCTTGCCCGCCTTGACCTTGCCGTTGCGCGGCAGATACCGCAGCGTCGCCATTGCCATGGTCGACTTGCCGCAACCGGATTCACCCACGAGTCCGTACGCTTCGCCTCGTCGCACGCGAAATGAAATGTCGTGCAGGACTTCGCGGTCGCGTCCGCGAATCCGGTACGTGACCGTGAGGCCAATCACCGTCAGCGCGTCGGTGCGGTCGCTCTTCGAAACGTCGAAGGCGGGAAACGAGGCGGTTGGCGGGCCGTTCATCGGTCGAGGACGCCCTGGACGCTATCGGCAATCAGGTTCACGCCAACTACCAACGAGGCGATCGCCACCGCGTCGAAGACGACGGTCCACCACGCGCCGCCGGCCATCAGCGTGTACGACTCGGACAACGCGAGACCCCAGTCGGCGGACGGCGGCTGGATGCCGAAGCCGAGAAACGAGAGCGTCGCTACCGCGAAAATCGCATAACCGAGGCGCACGGTGGCCTCGACGATGATGGGCGGCAGGACGTTCGGCAGGATCTCCACGAACATGATGTACGGCGCACGTTCGCCGCGCAGTTGAGCCGCGGCGACGTAGTCGAGATGGCGTTCGGCGAACACCGCGGCGCGCACGGTGCGCGCTGTGATCGGCGTGAAGGTGATGCCGATCACGAGGATCACCGTGAAGTTCGACGCGCCCACCGCGGCCAGCGCGAGCAGCGCGACGATCACGAGCGGCAGCGCCAGCACCGCGTCGATCGCACGTCCGACCACGTTGTCGACCCAGCCTTCGAAATAACCGACGACAAGGCCGAGCGCGGTGCCCGCCAGGGTGCCGAGCAAGGTGGCGAGCGGCGCAATGGTAAGGATGTCGCGCGCGCCGACGATGACGCGCGCGAACACATCGCGGCCGAGCTGATCGGTGCCGAACCAGTGTGTGTGATCGGGCGGCATCAGCGAATTGAGCGGGTCGGAGGCATACGCGTCGAGCGGCGCGATCCAGCGTCCGGCGATCGCGCAGACGACCCACCAGAGCACGATCACCACGCCAACCACGAAAGTCGGCGAGCGCAGCAGCACGCGTAACTGATCGAAGCGCGGCTCGCGCGTTTGCGGCGTGGCAGGAACGATCGTGCTCACTCGCCGCTCCTTACGCGCAGGCGTGGATTGAGCAACACCTGCAAGGCGTCGGCAACCAGATTGGCGACCGTATAGACCACGCCGATCGTCAGCACGCCGGCTTCGAGCATGGGAAAGTCCTTGGCCTTGGCGGCGTTGTAGATCAGCGAGCCGATGCCCTGATAGTGAAACAGCGTCTCCACCACGACGAGGCCGCCGATCATATAGCCGAGCTGCGTCGCGGCGACCGTGATGGTGGGCAGCAGCGCATTGCGCAACACGTGCCGCCAGATCACGACGTGCTGCGGCAAGCCCTTGAGAATGGCGGTGCGGGTGTAATCGGCGTCGAGCGCCTCGACGGTGCCGGCCCGCGCCATGCGCGCGATATAGCCGAAGAACACCAGCACGAGCGGCAGTACCGGCAGGATCAGATGCTGCAGTTGTTCAAGCATGCCGGCGCCCGGCGGGTAGGTAGCTTCGATCGGCAGCCAGCGCAGCCACACGCCGAAGATCAGGATCAGCGCGATCGACGAGACGAATTCCGGCACGACGGTGGCCGACAAACCGGCGATGCTGATGGTGCGGTCGAGCCAGCGTCCCGCGTGCATCGCGGCCCACACGCCGCCCGCAATCCCCAGCGGCACGACGACGATGAACGCGAGCAGGCCGAGCCTCGCGGAATGGGCGAGCGCATCGCCGATGAATGGTCCGACCGGCTCGCGATACGCGTAGGACAGCCCCATATCGCCGCGCACGAAATGCGTGATCCACTCGACGTATTGCGTCAGAAGCGGCCGGTCCGCGCCGAGCTGATGATTGAGTGCGGCCACCGCGCGCGCATCGGCGAGCGGCCCGAGAATCGAGCGGCCGATGTCGCCAGGCAGCAACTGGCCGCCCGCGAACACGATCACCGACAACAGCCACAGCGTGATCAACGAAAGCGTCAGACGGGTCGCGAGAAAACGCGCGACCCTTCCCGCGTTGCCGGAAGCGACGTGAGAGGGGGCGGGCGTGAGCGCGGTCGACATGATGGCGAAGTGGCTTCTGTTCCGCTCAGGCGCTGAGCGTGACCTTATCGAAATACAGCTGCGCAAGCGCGGTAAAACGCATTCCGTTGACGCCCGCGCGCATCGCGATCAGTTGATCGTAGAAGAACGGAATGATGATCGGCGTTTCGTCGAGCAGCAGCGTCTGGATCTGACCGGAGAGCTTGCGCTGCGAACCGATGTCCACCGCCGCGACGAACTGCGCAACCAGTTGGTCATACTGAGGATTCTTGAAATGCGCGGCGTTCCACGTACCGTTGCTGGTCAGCGGCGCATTCAGGAATACGTTCGGCACGCCACGATGGCCGTAGTCGGTAATGCCGAGCGGCGAATCGAGCCAGTCCGATTTGCCGGGCGTGCCCGCGCCGTAATAGAGCGACTGGCTTTCCACCTTGAGATTGATCCGCACGCCGATCGCTTTCGCCGCGTTCTGCACGACCACTGCGAGATCGGGAATCTCCATGTACTTCTCAGTGGTGAGCGTGACGTCGAAACCATTGGCGACACCGGCTTGCGCGAGCAGTTGCTTTGCCTTGGCAACATCAACCCTGCGTTGCGGCACGCCCGCATCCGACGACGGAAACACCGGCGCAAAGGGGCTGTCGTTGCCGAGTTGCGCCTTGCCGCGAAACAGGCCGCGTACGATCACGTCGCGATCCAGTGACAGCGCCAGCGCCTGGCGCACGCGCTTGTCCTTGAAAAGCGGATCGTCGTTGCGCATGTGAATCTGACGATGCGCGCTCGATTTCACGCCGATCGTCTTGAACTCGGGGTTGTTCATCAGACCCGCGCCGCCCTGCACGGTGAACGTGCCCATCACGTCGGCCTGACGTCCTTGGAGCGCGAGAATCTGCGCCTGCTCGTCGGAGTAGAACGAAAACTCCACGCGTTGCGGCAGCGCCTTTTCGCCCCAGTAGTCTGGGTTACGTACGAACGACGCGCCGACCTTCGGCGTGTACTTGTCGAGCTTGAAGGGACCGGTGCCGATAAAACTCTTTTCGTAATTGCCGGCGTAGTTCGCGGGCAGCACGATGGCGTTGTAATTGTCCGAAGAAACGTAGTACGGGAAGTTGCCGTTCGGCGCGTCGAGGTGGAAGGCGACGGTGTGATCGTCCACGGCCTGAATGCCGCCTTTGGAGAGCACGCCCTTCAGCACGGAGAGCGCCGCCGAGCCGCTCGCCGGGTCGGCGAGGCGGTCGAAGGTAGCGACCACGTCTTTGGCGGTGAACGGCTGGCCGTCGCTGAATTTCACGTTCGGGCGCAGCTTGAAGGTCCAGACGTCGCCCTTGTCGTTCGGCTTCCATGACAGCGCGAGAGCCGGCTTCAGGACCAGTTGCGCGCCGTCGTCGTTGATCAGGAATTCGCCGGTCTGCACCAGCAACGCGAGGCCGCCGGCGTCGGTGACGGTGAGCGGGTCGATCGCGCCGGCCGGCGTCAGATGGGCCACGCGGATGGTCGCGTTCGCGGCGCCAGACGTGCCTTGCGCGCGTGCTTGCGGCGTGGCGAACAGGCCGCCGCCGGCCAGCGACAGGCCAATGACGCTGGCGTAGCGCAGCAGTTCGCGGCGCGACAGACGGCCGGCGAGGAATTCGTCGATCGCGTGATTGCCGTATTGATCGGCGCTGCGGCGTGCAGTGTCGAGCGCGAGGAGTCGGTCCGCGGGAGTCTTCATCGATGGAGTATCCAGTCCGTTCTGATGGGTGCCGCGTGATTGACGCGCGGCAGGGGCGACGGTATTGCGATGGCGAAAAGCCGTTTCAGTGTAAGCGATTGCCTACCGATTCGGAATGTTTGCGGCCGCCGCAGGCTGACCTCGCGCGCTTGACAGGGGCAACCTGTATCGCGCTGACAACGCCTGGCGGGTACCGTATAACACTTGCCGATGCCGCGGCAGAAGAACCGCTGCGTCGGCGACATTTTTGCCGGTGGGCTCAGTGCTCGTGCGGATGCTTGTGAATCGGATCGACCCAGAAGACGGTTTCGGGTGCTTCCACGGCGTCGATGTTCAGATTCACCACGACCGCTTCGTTGTCGCTGCGCACCAGCACGCATTCGAGCGGATCGTCGGTGCTGGCATTGATTTCCTGATGCGGGACGTAAGGCGGCACGAAAATGAAATCGCCGGGTCCGGCCTCGGCGGTGAATTCGAGGTGCTCGCCCCAGCGCATGCGTGCCTGCCCACGCACCACGTAGATCACGCTTTCGAGCGCGCCGTGATGATGTGCGCCGGTCTTCGCGTTCGGGTGGATCGTCACGGTGCCGGCCCAGATTTTCTGCGCGCCGACACGCGCGGCATTGATCGCTGCCGCGCGGTTCATGCCCGGCGTTTGCGCGGTGTTCGAATCGAGCTGATCGCCGCGGATGACCTTGACGCCATGCTCGCGCCAGTCGACCGGTGTGCTTGCATCGGGTGCGGTGGCGTCAGGCTCATGCGAGTGGTCGTGACTGTGATCGTGGTCGTGGCTCATTGCGTGTCTCCTGTCGCTGGCAAAAAAAAGCCCGCTCGCATCGAACGGGCTTCTTCCACAACAACCTTCAGTGCTTATTTCTGCTTCGCATTGATGACCGCTTCCGCGACGTTGTTCGGCGTTTCCGCGTAGTGCTTGAACTCCATCGTGTAGGTCGCGCGACCTTGCGTGGCCGAACGCAGCGACGTGGAATAGCCGAACATTTCCGCGAGCGGCACTTCGGCGCGCACCAGCTTGCCGCCACCCCCGGCGATGTCTTCCATGCCTTGCACGAGCCCGCGACGGCTCGACAAATCGCCCATCACGTTACCCATGAAGTCTTCGGGCGTTTCCACCTCGACGGCCATCATCGGTTCGAGCAGCACCGGCTTGGCCTTGCGCATGGCGTCCTTGAACGCAATCGAACCGGCCATGCGGAACGCGTTTTCGTTCGAGTCGACATCGTGGTACGAACCGAAGGTCAGCGTCACCTTCACGTCCACCACCGGATAGCCTGCCAGCACACCGGCCTTAAGCGTTTCGATAATGCCCTTGTCAACTGCCGGGATGTATTCGCGCGGAATCACGCCACCCTTGATCGCGTCGACGAACTCGTAGCCCTTGCCCTGCGGCGCCGGTTCCAGAGTGATGACCGCGTGACCGTACTGACCGCGACCGCCCGACTGCTTGACGAACTTGCCTTCGACGTCTTCGACCTTGATGCGCACGGTTTCGCGGTACGCCACCTGCGGCTTGCCCACCGTCGCTTCGACGCCGAACTCGCGCTTCATGCGGTCCACGAGAATTTCCAGGTGCAGCTCGCCCATCCCGGAGATGATGGTCTGGCCGGATTCCTCGTCGGTCTGCACGCGGAACGACGGATCTTCCTGAGCGAGGCGGTTCAGGGCGATGCCCATCTTTTCCTGGTCGACCTTGGTCTTCGGCTCGACTGCCTGCGAAATCACCGGCTCAGGGAAGATCATCCGTTCGAGAATGATGACGTTGTTCGGATCGCACAGCGTGTCGCCCGTGGTGGCTTCCTTCAGGCCGACGGCCGCGGCGATGTCGCCCGCGTACACTTCCTTGATTTCCTTGCGCTCGTTCGCGTGCATCTGCAGGATCCGGCCGAGGCGCTCCTTCTTCTCCTTGACCGCGTTGTAGACGGTGTCGCCCGAATTCACCACGCCCGAATACACGCGGAAGAAAATCAGCTGGCCGACGAACGGGTCGGTCATGATCTTGAAGGCGAGCGCCGAGAACGGATCGGTGTCGTTCGGATGACGCTCGATTTCCTGGTCGTGCTCGTCGTGACCCGTGATGGCGGGCACGTCGATCGGCGACGGCAGATAGTCGATCACCGCGTCGAGCATGGCCTGCACGCCCTTGTTCTTGAACGCGCTGCCGCACAGCATCGGCACGATTTCGTTGGCGATGCAGCGCGCACGGATGCCGTGCTTGATTTCCTCTTCGGTCAGCGTTTCGCCGCCCAGATACTTTTCGAGCAGTTCCTCGCTGGCTTCAGCCGCGGCTTCGACCATCTTGTCGTGCCATTCCTTCGCGGTGGCCGCGAGTTCGGCGGGGATGTCCTTGTACTCGAACTTGATGCCCTGGTTCTCTTCGTCCCAGACGATGGCCTTCATCTTGACCAGATCCACCACGCCCTGGAAATGCTCTTCCGCGCCGATCGGAATCTGGATAGGTACGGCGACACCCTTCAGGCGCTCGCCGATCTGCCGCTGCACGCGGAAGAAGTCGGCGCCGACGCGGTCCATCTTGTTGACGAACGCAATGCGCGGCACCTTGTACTTGTTCGCCTGACGCCACACGGTTTCGGACTGCGGCTGCACGCCGCCGACCGAGTCGTACACCATGCACGCGCCGTCGAGCACGCGCATCGAACGTTCGACTTCAATCGTGAAGTCGACGTGACCCGGCGTGTCGATGATGTTGATGCGGTGTTCCGGATAGTTGCCGGCCATGCCCTTCCAGAACGCGGTCGTGGCAGCCGATGTGATCGTGATGCCGCGCTCCTGTTCCTGCTCCATCCAGTCCATCGTCGCCGCACCGTCGTGAACTTCACCGATCTTGTGAGTCACGCCGGTGTAGAACAGGATGCGTTCGGTGGTGGTAGTTTTGCCGGCATCGATGTGAGCGCTGATGCCGATATTCCGGTAGCGCTCGATGGGAGTCTTGCGGGGCACGTGAACCTCCTTGGAGTGTTTCTCTCGCCGGTGATGGGCGTCGCGCGGCGCGCGAAGCCGCCCGGACGATCTCGGTGCTGCTGTAAGACTATAAGCATAGCGCGTGATACCCGCTTTTGCAGGAATCTTGCCAGGCGGGCGTGACGGCCAGCCGGCGGGCGTTGCGGCGGCGTGTACAGGAGCGAAAAAGCCGGCAGCCCGGGAAGGGCGCCGGCTCGAGGCCCGTGCGGGCCTGAAAGGTGAGATTCCGGTGTCGGGCGACCCGGCGGCGCATGGCCGGGCGCGGCCCCGCCGCAGGTGCGCGCTTATTGCGCCGGCGGCAGCCCTTGCATCGTCATGCCGGGCTTGATGCCCTTCGACGCGAACCAGTTCTTGCTCATTTCCAGCGCATAGGCGCCGTTGTTGCGCGGGCAATGGTTGTTGGTGGTTTCGGCGTCCATCTCGTCGATGTCGGTGATCGTGCCGTCGGCGCGGATGAAGGCGATCGACAGCGGGATCAGCGTGTTTTTCATCCAGAAACAGTGCACCGCGTTTTCCTGGAACACGAACAGCATGCCTTCGTTCGGCGCGAGCTTCGTGCGATACATCAGACCTTGCTCGCGATCTGCGTCGGTGCTGGCCACGGCGGCGTCGATGACGAACATGCCGACCGTCAGCTTGGTGCGCTGGAAGTCGCCGGGTTGCTTCGCGCCGGGCGGCATTTCTTGCGCGTAGGCGTTATGGACGGGCGCAAGCGTGAACGAGGCAGCCGCGAGCGGCAACGCAACGGCAAACGCAAAACGCGCCAACAATGAGCGCAGGGAAATTCGCACGGCAGGACTCCAGGCAGGAAATGAACCCGCGCATGTTACGCGAGCGCGTCAAAGCACGTCAAAAACAAAAAGGCAGATCGCCTTGCGGTGATCTGCCTTTCAACGCCGTAAGAACGGCAAGTGCTGCTTGTTCTTGACTGCGTTTTTACGACAAACTTATTCCGAAGCGCCCGAAGCTGCAGCAGCTGCTGCTGCCTTCTTCTTCGATGCCTTCTTGTGCGTTGCCTTCTTCGTGGTCTTCTTTGCCGACGAAGCTGCCGTCGGAGCTGCCGAAGCTGCTTCCGGTGCCGAAGCTTGTGCGAATGCTGCCGTTGCGAAGAGGCCAGCGACCAGAGCGGCGATCAGTTTGTTCATTTTGTGAATCCTCAGCTTTAGTAAAGTAACCAAATGACCCGGTTATATATGAGTCATGTCGGTAAACGTGCCATCCACCTTTCGGTTGACAGCCGCATCAATAATTTTTCGTGACGCGTCTGCTAGCGCTCGGACTCTCTGCACCGACCGCAAAAACGGCTTGTACAAAGGACTTCAAGGCTGAATGCCGGATAGCTTCGGGCGGCATCTGCGTCGAATAACGCGTGAGCTTGCGACGCGGTTGACGTAAATTTTCGGGAATATTTATTCTGGTCTTTTTGAAAAGATCAAAAGCACCGGGTGAATGGCCGGAATGGATTTTCGATGCTTAAAAAATTCATGCAGATACAACGGTTTAGTGGGCGTTTGCCTAAACTTTGTGCATCAGCGTATACCGTCCCATGGTGCTCGTTGAGGCAACTCGAGCGTGGCGCCGGGTTCGAGACCCAGCGCAAAAATATCCAGCGCGCCGATGCCCACGCGGACGAGACGCAAGGTGGGGAAGCCGACTGCCGCCGTCATGCGGCGCACCTGGCGGTTCTTGCCTTCGGTGATGGACAGTTCGATCCAGGCGGTGGGGATCGCCGCGCGATGACGAATTGGCGGATGGCGCGGCCACAGCGTCGCGGGCGGCTCGATCAGTTGCGCGTGACACGGGCGCGTCACATAGTCGCCGAGATCGACACCGCTTGCGAGTTTCGCGAGCGCTGTCTGATCGGGCGCGCCTTCGACCTGCGCCCAATAGCGCTTGACAAGCTTGTGACGAGGTTCGGCAATACGTGCCTGCAGCGCACCGTCGTCGGTGAGCAGCAGCAGGCCTTCGCTATCCGAATCGAGGCGGCCGGCCGGATACACGCCGGGAACCTTGACCCAATCGGCGAGCGATGCGCGCGTTTCGTGCGGTGAGAACTGGCAGATGGTGCCGAACGGTTTGTTGAGAGCAAGGAGGCGCATGCGGAATCCGGCGGGCACTGGCCTGTTTGGCGTATCAGACGGCGCCGGTTGGCGCCCGCTCAACGCCCGTCTGGCCAGGGTCTGTAGCAAATGGCGGGATAATAATGCATAATTCCCCGCATTAAATCTTATGTCTTATATAAGACATAAGACACGAGCGTATTGATGCGGCGTGATTCGAGGCTGCGGACGTTGCCTTGCTTCGCCTCGAAGCCCTGCCGGGTTTGCTGCCGCCAGCGCGCTTCAGCGTGGGCTAGAATAACCGCTCGGCCGCTTGCAGGCGTTCGGCATTGCGCGTAGCGAGGAGCGCCCCCAGTTCCGCAGTTCCCTTCTGCTTCAACCAGAACCATCACTGGAGTCCGATCATGCCATATCAGCACATTAAGGTTCCGACGGGCGGAGACAAGATTACTGTCAACGCAGACTACTCGCTCAATGTTTCTGACCAACCGATCATTCCGTACATCGAAGGCGACGGTACCGGTACCGACATCACGCCGGTCATGATCAAGGTGGTGGACGCGGCGGTCGAGAAAGCCTACGCAGGCAAGAAGAAGATCCACTGGATGGAAGTCTATGCCGGCGAGAAGGCGACCAGGATCTATGGTCCGGACGTGTGGTTGCCGGAAGAAACGCTTGCCGTGGTGAAGGAATATGTGGTGTCGATCAAGGGGCCGTTGACGACCCCGGTAGGCGGCGGCATCCGCTCGCTAAACGTGGCGCTGCGCCAGGAACTCGACCTGTATGTCTGCCTGCGCCCGGTGCAGTACTTCAAGGGCGTGCCTTCGCCGGTGCGTGAACCGGAAAAGACCAACATGGTGATCTTCCGCGAGAACTCGGAAGACATCTACGCGGGCATCGAATGGGCGGCAGGATCGGAACAGGCGAAGAAAGTCATCAAGTTCCTGCGCGAAGAAATGGGCGTGAAGAAGATCCGCTTTCCGGACACCTCGGCTATCGGCGTCAAGCCGGTGTCGCAAGAGGGCACGGAACGCCTCGTGCGCAAGGCGCTGCAGTATGCGATCGACAACGACCGCCGTTCGCTGACGCTGGTGCACAAGGGCAACATCATGAAGTTCACCGAAGGCGCTTTCCGCGACTGGGGTTACGCGCTGGCGCAGAAGGAATTCGGTGCGCAACTGGTGGACGGCGGCCCGTGGATGAAGTTCAAGAATCCGAAGACAGGTAACGACATCGTCGTCAAGGACGTCATTGCCGACGCGTTCCTGCAGCAGATCCTGTTGCGTCCGGCTGAATACGATGTGATCGCCACGTTGAACCTGAACGGCGACTACATTTCGGATGCGCTGGCCGCGCAGGTGGGCGGTATCGGTATTGCGCCGGGTGCCAATCTGTCGGATTCGGTGGCGATGTTCGAAGCCACCCACGGTACGGCGCCGAAGTATGCGGGCAAGGACTATGTGAATCCGGGCTCGGAAATTCTCTCGGCGGAAATGATGCTGCGCCACCTCGGCTGGACCGAAGCGGCGGACACGATCATCAGGTCGATGGAAGCGTCGATTCTGCAAAAGCGCGTCACGTACGACTTCGCGCGTCTGATGGAAGGCGCGACGCAAGTGTCGTGTTCGGGCTTTGGTCAGGTGCTGATCGAAAACATGTGAGCGTGAAGGTTGGCCCGTGCCGGGCCCGTTCGAAAACCCCGGTCGATTCATGGTCGCCGGGGTTTTTTGTTGGCCGTGATGTGGTGTTGTCTGGCCTTGAGCGACCCAGCGTGGAGGCGCGGAGCGTGCGCTAGCGCGAAGGTTTCAGGCGGCCATCGTGTGTGCGGCAAGTTGTCGCACGCAGGGTTCGGCGCTCTATCTTGCAAACACGCCCCCGAGGGCCTGATGGCCGTTTCTCGGCGTCATCCCGTGCGTCCGGACCCGTGTCTCAATACCCTGTACCAAAACAAAAATCATTCGGCATTCTGAATTTCTCCAGTCGAGTCTGATAAGGCGGACTACGACGCTGTCAGTCGTCTTGAAAAGATGTGCGGATAGGCGGCTGGACGTGGTTCGCGTGGTTTCGAATGGTCCCCTCTGATATAAGTTCGCGGCTTTGACAGGTGCGTCGTCTGCGCGGCTTGCGACGGACTACTGGGCGCCGGGGATTCGAGGAGAGCAAATGACGGATGAACAGATTCGCGCGAACGTGTATGTCGCGACACCCAGCTACGGCTCGGTTGTCGCAACGGACTATGTAATTGGCCTCCTTGATTTGCACGAGAGCGCTGCGCATCACGGATTCGGCCTGCAGGTCCACTTCAACAGTTTCGATAGCCTCGTCACGCGCGCTCGTAACACGATGGTCGCCGAGTTTCTTGCGGATAGCCGTTTCACGCATTTGATGTGGATTGACGGAGACATCGGCTTCAAGGGCGCCGACGTGGTGCGGCTTCTGAAGGCAGACCGGCCAGTAGTGGCAGGCGTTTATCCGCTCAAATCGGACGGCTGGCCGCGCGCCGGTTTGTCCGAACCGTTGGCGGCCGGAACCACCAAGGCCGATTTTCAGGCACGTTTCGCAACTTATCCAGCGGTGGCGCGCAGCGGCAATCTGGAGCCCGATGCGGACGGTTTTCTCGATGTTCTCTATGCACCCACTGGCTTCATGTTGATCAGGCGTGAGGTGTTTCGCGCCTTGATCGAGCGCTTTCCGGAACTGCATTGCCGCACTCGCATGCAAGGCCACGACGACGAGAGCGTAGCCGCGTCCCTGCATTATTCGTTTTTCGACACGATGATCGATCCGCAGACACGTGTGTATCTATCTGAAGACTATGCATTCTGTCGGCTTATCGAGCGTATCGGCATTACGCCGGCAGTGGATACGCGTTCGAATTTTTCGCATCAGGGCGTGGCTGTGTTTCATGGCGATCTCGCGCGCAGTCTGAACCTGCAGCGCTCGGCGAGCGGCGGCAAGATGAGATAGACGGGTGCGGTGTGCTCTGCGCTATGATGGATCGTCTGACGACCCGCGCACGCGAGGCGCACCCTCTCTTCCCTCATGATCTGTCTCAGGCGATTCCTCGTCGTGCTTTCGCTTGCTTTGCTAACCATGCAAGGCACGTGGGCGCATGAACGCGTTATGCCTGCAACAGGTGGGCGCATCGCTATGCCGGTGGCGAGCGTCGCAGGTGGTGTGAAGCTGACGCATATCGCGTCCGGTGAGCTGTCCGGATGCGGCGCGACGGTCACGGCCGAGCCACCCTGCGCTGACCACCATGAACATTGTCCCTGCTGCACGACGTCTTGCGGCGTCCATTGCGCGGTCCTGTTGACCGCCTGGCGTTTCGAACCGCGCTCGCTCAATGCCACTCTCCCGCCGACGCTCGCCGAGCCACGGCGTGACGGCCTGACTCACGCGCCTCTGTTGCGGCCGCCAATCGGCTGATCGTTTCCGGCCTCGCTCGTACCTGGCCATCGGTGCGCGACGCTTGCTTACTGGGATGGCCCGCGACGCGGGCCTGGAACGATCACGTGCAGCGGGCAGTGTGCTCTTTGCGCGGTCCTGCAGAGGAAACAATCGATGCTTCGCAGAGAATTTTTTGTTCGCGCGCTGAGTGTGGCCGCAACGTCGTTATTCGGCCGGCAGGCGTTCGCGCAGGACAGTGCGCATGCAATGCACGGCATGTCCGGAATGAGTGGTATGTCAGGCATGCCTGGGATGCCCGGTATGGCGAAAAGCGGCGCACCGGATGCCGGTGCATCCGGTGCCACCGAACTGGCCGCGGACGATGCGTTGCCGTCCGGCGCACCGCTTGCCGCCTTGCGCACGCTTGTCAACGAAAGCCACGAGCCCGGCCAGTTCCGCGCCACGCTGGTCGCGCAACCGGTTCGACATACGCTCTTGCCCGGCCACCCGACGACTTTCTGGCTATATGGACAGGACGGTGATCCACTCGACCCAGCGGCACTGCAAGGCCAGGTGGTGGGGCCGCTGATCGACGTGCGCGAGGGGGAGACGGTCGAGATCCGCTTCGTGAACCGCCTGCCGCAGCCGTCGACGATTCACTGGCACGGCCTGCCCGTGCCGCCCGATCAGGACGGCAATCCCTCCGATCCGGTCGCGCCGGGGGCTTCGCGCGTGTACCGCTTTACCCTGCCACCTGGCAGTGCCGGCACCTACTGGTATCACCCGCATCCGCACGGAATGTCGGCCGAACAGGTATTTCGCGGACTCGCGGGTCCGATCGTGGTTCGCGCTCCCGCCGATCCGCTCGCCGGCTGGCCCGAGCGCCACGTGTTCTTCTCCGATCTGAAGCTCGCGAGCGACGGCGCGATTGCGCCGAGCGGCATGATGGACTGGATGAACGGCCGCGAGGGGCAGTTCGTGCTGGTCAATGGTGCGCGTCGCCCGCTCATCGTGGTGGCTGAGGATGAACGCTGGCGCGTGTGGAACGCCTGTAACGCCCGCTATTTGCGGTTGTCGCTGGGTGGCGGGCGCACTTTCGTTCAGGTTGGCACCGACGGAGGCCTGCTGCAGCGGCCACGTGACGGGCTGGCGGAGTTGTTGCTGGCGCCCGGCGAGCGGGCCGAGTTGATTGTGCCGAGTGGGGCAGGGGCGCAGGCGTCTCAGCCGGCGTCATCCGGATCGTCCACGCGGCCTGCATCGTCTGCGCGCGCGATTCTGAGCGCCGAGGTCTACGATCGCCGGAAAATGGCGATGTCACACGGCAGTCTGCCGCCCGATCCGGCCCAACCGCTTGCCGACCTCCAGTTCGAACCGCCCGACGCGCCCACTGCCGCCCGAGCGATTCCCGCCACGCTGCGCGAAATCCACCCGCTCGGTGCGCCGGTGGCGCAACAGTCCGTGGTGTTCTCCGAGCAGATGGACATGGCCGCGATGCACAGCAAGGCGAAGTCTCGCAGCGGCATGCCGGCCGGCATGGTGTTCATGATCAATGGCGCGACCTTCGATCCGCGGCGCGTCACACTGACGAGTCGCCATGGCGAGGTCGAACGCTGGTCGATAGAAAACCGCACGGACATGGATCACCCGTTCCATCTGCACGGCACGCAATTTCAGGTACTGGAGCGGGAGCAGAACGGCGCGAGAACCGCTGAGCCTTATCTGGCATGGCGCGACACCGTCAACGTGGAGCCCGGGGAAACGGTGCGTATCGCCACGGTTCAGCAGCAGGCCGGCGACCGGATGTTCCACTGCCACATCCTCGAGCACGAGGATCTCGGCATGATGGGCACGCTCAGAGTGGTGTGAAGGCGGCTGGTGCGCAGGGTTAGGCGCGAGGCAGGTGCTACGGTACGCACGCGGCGCGTCCCAGAACGAAAAAACCCGGCACGAAGCCGGGTTTTCAGGGTCCGGGTATCGAGCAAACTCAGGCGGCGGCCTGGATGTTCGATGCCTGCTTGCCTTTGGGGCCTTGCACGACCTCAAAGCTGACCTTCTGACCTTCCTTCAGGGTTTTGAACCCATTCATCTGGATGGCCGAAAAGTGTGCAAACAGATCCTCACCGCCTTCGTCGGGCGTAATGAATCCGAAACCTTTCGCGTCATTGAACCATTTGACCGTACCAGTTGACATACCTACTTCCCCTGTAACTCATGACACCACCACGAGCCCTCGAAAAGCTTGGCGGTCGCAATAGCAGCCGCCCCCTCCTCACAAGCTCACCATCGGCATTTTTTCGAATTTGTGGCTGACTGAAAAAAGTGCCAGCTTGATTGTTGAGGCTCTTAATTCGAGTGTCAAGAAAATTTTGAGACGGGCAATCGGGCGTTGCAAACAGCACATTTCCAGGGTTTTTCCCGCTTTTCTTATGTGCGGTGGCGCAAGCGTCGCGTCTTGAAAAGTCGCATAATCGACTCACATGGTGTTCAGCGGGCCGGTACTCCCGCGAGTCTCACGTATCGGGATCAGACGGCGCGTGAACGCCCGAACCTGGCGCATCGAGCGAGTCTCTGGAAGCCAGCGGACTCGGGGTGTTCCGGATTTTCCCTGGAGGCGTCGCGCACCGTCTCAGCTTGCTGTGGCAGGTTGTGCGATACTCGATCCAACTGCACTGCAACAGCAGCAGCAACGAGATTCCTGAAGGGCCGGCTCCGCAATCGGCTCCGTGCAAGGCGCACGCGTGACAGGCAGTGCCGTCATGTGGAGGCGAATGGGAACACCGGCCGGCCGGTCGGGTTTTGACAGGATTGCGGGCCTGTCCGAGTTGTTTAGAATGGGTGTATGGCAATTATCCCGGACAAGCAGGACGGCACCGTACTGGAGCGGCAGGAAAAAAAGCTGAAGCCGCCAGCCATGTACAAAGTAGTGCTGTTGAACGACGACTTCACGCCAATGGAATTTGTCGTGATGGTCGTGCAGGAATACTTCAATAAAGATCGTGAAACCGCAACGCAGATTATGCTGAAGGTGCATCGCGAGGGCAGGGGAGTTTGTGGGGTCTATACGCGGGACATCGCGTCGACCAAAGTCGAGCAAGTCGTTACCCACGCACGGCAGGCCGGGCATCCGCTGCAGTGTGTGATGGAGGAAGCATGATTGCCCAGGAACTGGAAGTCAGCTTGCACATGGCGTTTATGGAAGCACGCCAGGCGCGGCACGAGTTCATTACGGTCGAGCATCTTTTACTGGCCCTGTTGGACAATCCGACGGCCGCTGAGGTGTTGCGCGCGTGCGCGGCCAACATTGAAGATCTGCGCCAGAACCTGCGCAACTTCATTCATGACAACACGCCAACCGTGCCTGGCACGGACGACGTCGACACGCAGCCCACGCTGGGTTTCCAGCGCGTGATCCAGCGTGCCATCATGCATGTGCAGTCCACCTCGAATGGCAAGAAGGAAGTGACCGGCGCGAATGTGCTTGTCGCGATCTTCGGCGAAAAGGATTCGCACGCGGTCTACTACCTGCAACAGCAGGGTGTGACGCGCCTGGACGTGGTGAACTTCATCTCGCACGGCATTGCCAAGACCAGCAGCACCGACGCCGCCAAGGCGAGCGATGCGAACGCCGAGTCCGACGAAGCTGCCGCGCAGAAAGAAACGCCGCTCGCGCAGTTCACGCAGAACCTGAACCAGATGGCGAAGGACGGCCGCATCGACCCGTTGATCGGGCGCGAGTCGGAAGTCGAACGCGTGGTCCAGGTGTTGTGCCGCCGCCGCAAGAACAATCCGCTACTGGTCGGTGAGGCTGGCGTCGGCAAGACGGCCATCGCCGAAGGGCTCGCCTGGCGCATTACGCGCGGCGAAGTGCCGGATATTCTGGCTGACGCTCAGGTGTACTCGCTCGACATGGGCGCGTTGCTGGCCGGCACCAAATACCGTGGCGATTTCGAACAGCGTCTGAAGACGGTTCTGAAGGAACTGAAGGAGCGTCCGCATGCGATCCTGTTCATCGACGAAATTCATACGCTGATCGGCGCAGGTGCTGCGTCGGGCGGCACGCTGGACGCGTCGAACCTGCTGAAGCCGGCGCTGTCGTCGGGTACGCTCAAGTGCATCGGCGCCACCACGTTCACGGAATACCGCGGCATCTTCGAAAAAGATGCCGCCCTGTCGCGCCGCTTCCAGAAAGTGGATGTGACCGAGCCGACCGTCGAGCAGACGGTGGCGATCCTGCGTGGCCTGAAGTCGCGTTTCGAAGAACACCATGGCGTGAAGTACTCGTCGGGTGCGCTGTCGGCGGCGGCTGAGCTGTCGGCGCGTTTCATCACGGATCGTCATTTGCCGGACAAGGCAATCGACGTGATCGACGAAGCTGGCGCAGCACAACGCATCCTGCCGAAGTCGAAGCAGAAGAAGACCATCGGCAAGGGCGAGATCGAGGAAATTATCTCGAAGATCGCGCGTGTGCCGCCGCAAAGCGTGTCGCAAGACGATCGCAGCAAGCTGCAAACGCTGGACCGCGACCTGAAGAGCGTGGTGTTCGGGCAAGACCCGGCCATCGACGCGCTGTCGGCCGCGATCAAGATGGCGCGTGCAGGCCTCGGCAAGCTGGACAAGCCGATCGGCGCATTCCTGTTCTCCGGTCCGACCGGTGTCGGCAAGACCGAAGTGGCCAAGCAACTGGCGTTCACGCTGGGTATTGAGCTGATCCGCTTCGACATGTCGGAGTATATGGAGCGTCATGCGGTGAGCCGGTTGATCGGCGCGCCGCCGGGCTATGTCGGTTTCGACCAGGGCGGTCTGCTGACCGAAGCCGTGACCAAGAAACCGCATTGCGTGCTGCTGCTCGACGAAATCGAAAAAGCGCATCCGGACATCTACAACGTGCTGCTGCAGGTGATGGACCACGGCACGCTGACGGACAACAACGGTCGCAAGGCAGATTTCCGCAACGTCATCATCATCATGACGACGAACGCGGGTGCCGAGGCCATGGGCAAATCGGTTATCGGCTTCACCACGCGCCGCGAAACCGGCGACGAAATGGTCGATATCAAGCGGATGTTCACGCCGGAGTTCCGTAACCGTCTGGACGCAACCATCAGCTTCCGCTCGCTCGATGAGGAGATCATCATGCGCGTGGTCGACAAGTTCCTGATGCAGCTGGAAGATCAGTTGCATGAGAAGAAGGTCGATGCACTCTTCACCGACGCGCTGCGCAAGCATCTGGCGAAGCACGGTTTCGATCCGCTGATGGGCGCGCGTCCGATGCAGCGTCTGATCCAGGACACGATCCGTCGTGCGCTGGCGGATGAACTGCTGTTCGGCAAACTGATGAGCGGCGGCCGCGTCACGGTCGACGTGGATGCGGAAGACAAGGTGCAGCTGACGTTCGACGAACAGCCGGCACCGCGCAATCCGAATCCGGAAGCGGTTGAAGTGGAGTAAGCGTTCAGCACTTCCTAGCTGGTCAGGCAAAACAAAACGGCACGGGCCTTATAGGTCCGCGCCGTTTTTTATTGCGCTTCGTCTACCAAGCGCGCGGTTGCATATGTCGTACTGTCAGTGCAAAACAGTGGCACCCACTGCCACAGCCACCGCCAAGCACACGCGCTTCAAAAACCTCTTTAGTGCTTGCCGGTGCTGCCGAAACCACCCGCGCCGCGTTCGCTCTGCTCGAAATCGTCGACGATATTGAATTCCGCCTGCACGACCGGCACGATCACGAGTTGCGCGAGCCGCTCCATCGGATTCAACGTGAACGTGGTCTGGCCGCGATTCCATGTCGAGATCATCAGTTGCCCCTGGTAATCCGAGTCGATCAGCCCCACCAGATTTCCCAGCACGATGCCGTGCTTGTGTCCCAGACCCGAACGCGGCAGGATCAACGCCGCATAACCCGGATCGCCCACGTGGATCGCCAGACCCGTCGGCACCAGCGCCGTTTGACCGGGCGCAAGCGTCAGCGGTTCGTCGAGGCATGCGCGCAGATCGAGGCCGGCGCTACCGGTCGTGGCGTAGGCCGGGAGTTGTTCGCGCATGCGCGCGTCGAGAATCTTCAGGTCGAGTTTCATGCAGTTCGAATCAATGAGGGATAAGTAGAGGTAAAAAAGCCAGCATGGCGTTAGCGCCCAAGCTGGAACGCGTCGGCAAGGAGTTCGTAGGAACGCAGCCGTGCGCGGTAGCTGCCGGCCACGGTCAGCACCACCAGTTCGTCAGCCTGGAATTGCTCCTGCAACGCGAGCATGCGCTCGGTGACCCGCTCCGGCGTGCCGACGATACTGCGTGGCTTCTCGCGATCGATCACGAGCTTCTCGCGCTCGCCGTACTCCTGGGCGACGCCCTGCTCGATGGTGGGAATCGGCGCATTCAGGCCATAGGCCATCTGCACGCGGCGCAGATCGACGGCTTTCTCCAGATCGGCTGCTTCCTGTTCGGTGTCGGCGCAGATCACGAACACTGCCGCGGCCAGATAGGGCTGCGCTTCGTTGCCGGCTTTGAAGCGATCGCGATACGCGTGCGCTACGGTATGACCGAAATGCGCGTTGATGAAATGCGCGAACGCGAAGCGGATTCCGAGTTGTGCGGCCAGCAGGCCGCCAAATTCGCTCGAACCAAGCATCCACAACTGTGGACGGGTCTCGACCTGCGGCTGCAACAGCACGCCTTGCGCGACGTGATCGGCGGGCAGCGTACCGTTCATCAGTCCGACCAGATCGGCGACCTGCTGCGGGAAAATATCGCCGCGGTTGTAGTCGCCGGCAGCGACAGCCTGCGCGGTCCGCATATCGCTGCCCGGTGCGCGGCCGACTCCGAGGTCGATGCGATTCGGAAACAGCGCTTCGAGCATCATGAACTGCTCGGCGACCTTGAATGGGCTGTAGTACGGCAGCATCACACCGCCGGAGCCGAGACGAATCCGCTGGGTCACGCTGCCGAGCCGCGCCAGCATGACCTCGGGGCAGGGATTCGATACGCCGCGCAGCCCGTGATGTTCGGCGCACCAGTAGCGGGTGTAGCCGAGATCGTCGGCGAGTTGTGCGAGTTCGACGGTGGCGGCGATCGCGTCCGCCACCGAGTGCCCGTCGATCACGGGCGTTTGATCGAGCACGGAAAGTAGCGTCATGACAGTACTGCTCCTGGGTCACTCAAGGTTCCGGCAAGCCGGCCGCCTGGTTGCGCGCTCGTTACCGGATCAAACTAGCATCGGGCAAGCGCTTCGCGATTTCGGCAATCAATGCGCTCGCGAGCGCCTGCTTGTCCGCCCGAGGCAGCCTGGTGGCACCGCCTGCTTCGAACAGGACGACTTCGTTGTCGTCCTGACCAAAGGTGAGCGGACCCAGATTGCCGATCAGAAGCGGCACCTTCTTGCGCAGGCGTTTTTCTTCGCCGTGGACTTCGAGGTCGCCGCTTTCCGCCGCAAAACCGACGCAGAACGGCGGGTGAGGCAGTTTCGCGACCGCAGCCAGAATGTCCGGATTTTCGACGAAGCTGAACGTGGGTATGGCGCGCTCAGCGGTCTTCTTGATCTTGTGTTCGCTCACATGATCGATGCGCCAGTCGGCCACCGCCGCCACGCCGATAAAGATGTCGTAATCGGGCACCGCGCGCATCACGGCGTCGTGCATCTGCTGCGCCGTTTGCACGTCTTCGCGAAACACGCCCCACGGCGTCTCCAGCGCAACCGGGCCGGCCACCAGATGCACGTCAGCGCCTGCTTGCTGGGCGGCACGCGCCAGCGCAAAGCCCATCTTGCCGCTCGAACGGTTGGTGAGACCGCGCACCGGATCCAGCGGTTCGAAGGTCGGCCCGGCGGTCAGCAGCACGCGGCGACCGGCAAGGATCTTCGGCTGGAAGAACGAAGCGATCGCCTCGTAGGTGGCGGCGGCTTCAAGCATGCGGCCGTCGCCGACTTCACCGCACGCCTGCGGACCGGAATCCGGCCCGAGCACTTCGATGCCGTCGGCGCGCAGTTGCGCGACGTTGCGCTGCGTGGCCGGGTTTTGCCACATCTGCCGGTTCATCGCGGGCACGACCAGCAGCGGACAATCGCGCGCGACGCATAGCGTTGAGAGCAGGTCGTCGGCCATGCCGTGCGCCAGCTTGGCGAGGAAATCGGTCGACGCCGGCGCAATCACGATCGCATCGGCTTCACGCGACAGATCGATGTGCGCCATGTTGTTCGGCACACGCGCGTCCCACTGGCTCGTGTAGACCGGACGGCCCGACAGCGCCTGCATCGTGACGGGCGTGATGAATTGCGTCGCCGCTTCGGTCATGACGACCTGCACGCTCGCACCTGCCTTGGTCAGCAGGCGCGTGAGTTCGGCGATCTTGTAGCAGGCAATCCCGCCGGAGAGGCCGAGGACGAGATGTTTTCCTGCGAGTTCTGCGGTTGCCAACGAAAGCCTCCGACACTAAGCCACAGCGTTATCGCGAGCCGCGCACGCGCCACAATTCGTCGAGCACGAGCAGTATCGCGCCGATCGTAATCGCGCTGTCGGCGAGGTTGAACGCCGGCCAGTGCCAGTTGCCCACGTGGAAATCGAGGAAGTCGATCACGTGGCCGTAGGCGAGGCGGTCGATCACGTTGCCGAGCGCGCCACCCAGAATCAGCGCCAACGCCGTGCAGAACAGCTTCTGCGCGCCGTGCCGCTTGAGCAGGTAGCAGATCACCAACGCGGCAACCACGCCAAGGCCCGTGAAGGCCCAGCGCTGCCAGCCGCCCGCCGCGGCGAGGAAACTGAAGGCGGCACCGCGGTTGTACACCAGAATGAGGTTGAAAAACGGCGCAACCATATGCGGGACACCGTATGCAAACACCTTCTGCACGGCGATTTTCGTGAGCTGATCGAACAGGATGACGATCAACGCTACGCCAAGCCACGGTGCCAGCGATCCACTCTTGGCGGGTTTCGACAGGGTTCTTGCCATTATGCCGCGCTCCTCGCTTCGCCGCTTCCGAACAGATTGCTGAAGCACCGGTCACAGAGTGTCGGGTGTTCGGCGTTCTCGCCAACGTCCGCGCGGTAGTGCCAGCAGCGTTCGCACTTGAGGTATTTCGAGGCGAGCACTTCGACGCTTTCGTCCGCTTCGCTCTCGACCTTCACGATCGTCGCCGCCGAGGTAATCAGCACGAATTTCAGATCCGCGCCGAGGCTCGCAAGCGCATCGTGACGCGCACCGCTCGCGCGGATTTCGACTTCGGCCTGCAGCGACGAGCCGATCAGGTTTGCCACGCGGGCTTCTTCAAGCGCCTTGGTGACGTCGCTGCGCACCGCGCGCAGCAGCGTCCACTTGTCGAGCAGCGCAGCCGCATTCGCGACTTCCGGATACGCGTGATACGTCTCCGTGAAGATCGTTTCTCTGTTTGGCTGGAATACCTTCCACGCTTCTTCCGCAGTGAACGACAGGAACGGCGCCATGACGCGCAGCAGGCCGTGCGCGATGTGATACAGCGCGGTCTGCGCGGCGCGGCGCGCGACCGAATCCGGCGCCGTGGTGTACAAGCGGTCCTTCAGAACGTCGAGATAGAAGCCGCCGAGGTCTTCCGAGCAGAACGTCTGCAGCTTGGCGACCACCGGGTGGAATTCGTAGCGGTCGTAGTGGGCGAGAATGTCCGTTTGCAGATTGGCCGAGAGGGCGACCGCATAACGGTCGATCTCGAGCCAGTCTTCCACCGGACGCGCGTTCTTCTCGAAGTCGAAGTCCGACAGGTTCGCGAGCAGGAAGCGCAGCGTATTACGGATACGGCGGTAGCCTTCCGTCACGCGCTTCAGGATTTCCTCGGAGATTGCCAGTTCGCCCGAGTAATCGGTCGAAGCGATCCACAAACGGATGATTTCGGCGCCGAGGCGGTTCGCCACTTCGTGCGGATCGATGCCGTTGCCGAGCGACTTGCTCATCTTGCGGCCTTCACCGTCGACGGTGAAGCCGTGCGTCAGCAGCGCGTTGTACGGCGGGCGGCCATCGAGCATCGAGGCCGTCAGCAGCGACGAGTGGAACCAGCCGCGATGCTGGTCCGAGCCTTCCAGATACAGGTCGGCGGGGAACTGCAGTTGGTCCTTGTGCGAGCCGCGCAACACATGCCAGTGCGTGGTGCCCGAATCGAACCACACGTCGAGCGTGTCGCGGTTCTTTTCGTAGAGGTTGGCGTCGTCGCCAAGCAGCTCGCGCGGATCGAGCGTCTGCCACGCTTCGATGCCGGCCTGCTCGACGCGTTGCGCCACTTCTTCGAGCAGCTCCAGCGTGCGCGGATGCAGCTCGCCGGTTTCCTTGTGCACGAAGAAGGCCATCGGCACGCCCCATTGACGCTGGCGCGACAGCGTCCAGTCCGGGCGGTTGGCGATCATGCTGAACAGACGCTGCTTGCCCCACGACGGATAGAACGCGGTGTTCTCGATCCCTTCGAGCGCCGTTTCGCGCAGCGTCTTGTCCGTGTCGTTCGGCTTGACGTCCATGCCCGCGAACCATTGCGAGGTCGCGCGGTAGATGATCGGCGTCTTGTGGCGCCAGCAGTGCATGTAGCTGTGCGTGTACTTTTCCGTGCGCAGGAGCGAACCGGCCGCGCCGAGCGCTTCGACGATCTTCGGATTGGCTGCCCAGATGGACAGGCCGCCGAACAGCGCGAGCGATTCGATATACCGGCCGTCGCCCATCACTGGACTGATGATGTCCGAATCGGCCATGCCGTGCGCCTTGCACGACACGAAGTCTTCCACGCCGTAGGCCGGCGACGAGTGAACGATGCCGGTACCGGTTTCCGTGGTCACGTAGTCGCCGAGATACACCGGCGCCGTGCGCTTGTAGCTCGGATGGGCGGACGCGAGCGGGTGATGGAAGCGCAGATTGGCAAGCTTCTCGCCGGTGGTGGTGGCGACGACACGACCTTCGAGATCGTATTGCTTCAGACAGGCTTCGACGCGTTCTTCCGCCAGGATCAGCAGGCCACGCGGCGTATCCACCAGCGCGTAGACGATCTCCGGATGGACGTTGAGCGCCTGGTTGGCTGGGATAGTCCACGGCGTCGTGGTCCAGATCACGATGCCGCCTTCGCTGCCCGGCAACGCTGCCAGACCGAACGCCTGCGCGGTCTTTTCCGGCTCGGCGAAGGCGAACAGCACGTCGATGGTCGGATCGGTCTTGTCCTTGTACTCGACTTCCGCTTCAGCCAGCGCCGAGCCGCAGTCGAAGCACCAGTTCACCGGCTTCAGGCCGCGGAACACGTAGCCCTTCTCCATGATCTTCGCGAGCGCGCGGATTTCGCCGGCTTCGTTCGTGAAGTTCATCGTCTTGTAGGGGTTGTCCCATTCGCCGAGCACGCCCAGGCGCCGGAAGCCCAGCTTCTGCTTCTCGATCTGTTCGGTTGCGTAGGCGCGCGCCTTCTGCATGACCTCGGCAGCGGGCAGTGACTTGCCGAACTGCTTTTCGATCTGGATTTCGATCGGCATGCCGTGGCAGTCCCAGCCCGGCACATAGGCCGCGTCGAAGCCGGCCATGTTGCGCGCCTTGACCACCATGTCCTTGAGGATCTTGTTCACCGCGTGACCGAGGTGAATGTCACCGTTGGCATACGGGGGGCCGTCGTGCAGGATGAACTTCTTGCGGCCCTTGCTGGCGGCGCGGATCGTTTCGTAGACCTTGCGTTCTTCCCATTCCTTGACCCATTGCGGCTCGCGTTTGGGCAGGTCGCCACGCATCGGGAACGGCGTGTCGAGCAGGTTGACCGGGTAGCGGGACTGCGGTTTCGAATCGGCTTTCTTGTTGCTCATGATGTAGTCGCGGTGAATTCGTTCGATGCGCGGTAAGGGCGCGATATGCGCACGATGCGCAGGGCATTAGGCGCGCCCGGCAGGCATGTCGCGTAATCCACGGACGCCCTTCGATGCGCGCGGCGAGGGTACGTGTTGCGCTTTTTCGTGACAGCGCCCGCACGTACCGCGGCGGCTATCTAATTCGGTCGGTGGCTGAAGTGGCAAAACCGGTGGAGCGGCTGCCCGGCGTGCCGACGCCGACGGCCGCGAACCACGCGCGCGCATTGGCGACGTCGCGCGCGATGGCGGCAGTCAGCGTTTCGAGGTCGACGTACTTCTCCTCGTCGCGCAGTTTCTTCAGGAATTCGACGCGCACGAGTTTGCCATACGCGTCGCCATGCCAGTCGAGCAGGTGCACCTCGAGCAGCACGCGGCCGGAATCGTCGACAGTGGGGCGCAAGCCGAGACTGGCGACACCCGGCAACGGCTCTTCGGCGATGCCGTGCACGCGCACCACGAAAATACCCGCCAGCGCCGGGCGCTTGTGGGAAATCGGCAGATTCAGCGTGGGAAAGCCGAGATCGCGGCCCAGCTTCATGCCGTGGACCACGTGGCCGCTGATCAGGTAATCGCGGCCGAGCGCGGCGCGCGCCGAGTCGAGGTCGCCGGCGATCAGCGCGGTACGCACACCGGAGCTGGAGATGCGCGCGCCGGACGGATCCGCGACCGTGGCCATCTGTTCGACTTCAAAACCGTGTTGCTGGCCCGCGGCCCGCAGCGAAGCGAAGTCGCCGGCACGCTTCGAGCCGTAGCGGAAATCGTCGCCGATCATCACCCAGCGCGCATGCAGGCCGTTGACGATGATGCGTTCGACGAAGGCATCCGGCGACTGGCCCGCAAAGGTGTGATTGAAATGCTCGACCACCACCCGGTCGACACCGTTGGTGCGCAGCGCCTCGAGCTTGTCGCGCAGCATGGCGATCCGCGGCGGGGCGCTGGCCGGGTTGAAGAATTCACGCGGGTGCGGCTCGAAGGTCATCACGCAAACGGGCAGGCCGCGGGCGTCGGCAGCGGCGCGCACGTGGGCGAGCAAAGCCTGATGGCCGCGGTGGACACCGTCGAAGTTGCCGATGGTCAGTGCGCAGGGCGCACGGCTCTCGGCATTGGGAAGACCGCGGAAGACTCTCACAATAGCGTGTTGGGCGACGTTGAGTGGGGACGACGTATGACGGCGACAACGAGCGGCGGCGTGCAACGACGAGGCTTAACGGCAACCTTATCACGCCGGCCTGCAAGGGCGGCCGGCAGGGACCGACCGGACTGCGCAAAACACACGATTATAAACGCTCGGAGCGGGCCACGGCGGCACAGCGCCGTTCGGGCTCGCCCCGAATGATAAAATCCGCGGATGAAAAAACTTGTCATCCTGATTTCCGGGCGGGGCAGCAACATGGAAGCCATCGTTCGCGCGTGTTCGCGCGAAGCGTGGCCGGCGCAAGTCGCCGCCGTGATTGCCAGCCGTCCAGACGCTGCGGGCCTTGGGTTCGCCGCGTCGCATGGTATTGCCACGGCGGTGGTTGACCACCGCCAGTTTCCCGACCGGGCGCATTTCGACGCGGCGCTGGCGCGCGAAATTGACGCTTTCGCGCCCGATCTGGTCGTGCTTGCCGGTTTCATGCGGGTGCTGACGGATGGTTTCGTCGAGCGCTACGCGGGGCGCATGCTGAACGTTCATCCGTCGCTGCTGCCGAGCTTTGCCGGCCTCAAAACCCACCAGCAAGCGCTTGACGCCGGGGTGCGGCTGCATGGCGCGTCGGTCCATTTTGTCACGCCGCAGCTGGACCATGGCCCGATCGTGGCCCAGGCCGCCGTGCCGGTGCTGGACGGCGACGACGCCGCGGCGCTGGCCGCCCGCGTACTCGAAACCGAACACCTTATTTATCCCCGCGCGGTGCGCTGGTTCGTGGAAGGGCGCCTCGCGCTCGACGGACTGCGCGTCACGCTCACGCCGCCGGAGCCGCAATGGCTCTTTGCCGACATCAATAGTAAGAAGATCGCCGGAGAGGGCGTATGAGACTGCATGGATTTCTGATTGGACAAAC
The DNA here is from genome assembly GCF_050436545.1 of Paraburkholderia sp. GAS41. Taxonomy (NCBI): domain Bacteria; kingdom Pseudomonadati; phylum Pseudomonadota; class Betaproteobacteria; order Burkholderiales; family Burkholderiaceae; genus Paraburkholderia; species Paraburkholderia sp. GAS41. Next base: position 21,368 of record NZ_JBNDMK010000011.1, on the reverse strand, counting down.
TGAAACACTGCTCGCGGACGTGCTGAAGCTCGCCGGCCCCGCCGACGCCGCCACGAGCCGTTTCTTCCGCGCGCACCCGAAGCTCGGACACGGTGAGCGCGGTGTGATCGCCGAAGCGGTGTTCGCGGTGTTGCGGCGCCGGATGGAATTCGCCCATCTGGCCGAAAGCGGCACCGGCAGCCCGGCGCGCCGGATGGCCTTGCTGGGCCTGATGCAGACGGCAGGGCGCGCGGCGCTCAAGCCGTTCGTCTCGGACAGCGAGTCCAACTGGCTGGAACACGTGGCCAAGATCGACCCGGAGAGCCTGCCGCTGCGGATTCGCATGAATCTGCCGGACTGGATCTATCAGGCGCTGTCGAAGCGCTTCGAAACCGAAGAACTGGCGCAGCTTGCAGCGGCGCTGAACTACCCGGCGCCGCTGGATCTGCGCGCCAATCCGATCAAGGCAAGCCGCGACGAGGTACTCAACGCGCTGTCGAAGGCCGGCATCGAGGCCGGCGCCACGCCGTTTGCGCCGTTTGGCGTACGGGTGGTCGGCAAGCCGCCGCTCACCAAGCTCGACGCGTTCCAGAACGGCTGGGTCGAAGTGCAGGATGAAGGCAGCCAGTTGCTGTGTACGCTGGTGGCGCCAAAGCGCGGCGAGATGATCGTCGATTTCTGCGCGGGCGCGGGCGGCAAAACCCTCGCGCTGGGCGCGATGATGCGCTCCACGGGCCGCCTGTACGCATTCGACATCTCCGAGCGCCGTCTCGCCAAGCTCAAGCCGCGCCTTGCGCGCAGCGGCCTGTCGAACGTCAATCCGGTACTGATCGACAGCGAGCACGATGCCAAGATCAAGCGTCTGGCGGGCAAGATCGACCGCGTGCTCGTGGACGCGCCGTGCAGCGGGCTGGGCACGCTGCGCCGCAATCCGGACCTGAAATGGCGCCAGTCGCCGGAATCCATCGCCGAACTGGCGCCCAAGCAGTTGTCCATCCTGACGAGCGCGGCGCGCCTCGTGAAGGTGGGCGGCCGGCTCATCTATGCAACCTGCAGCATTCTGGAAGCCGAAAACGAGACCATCGTCGAACAGTTTCTCGCCAATCATCCCGGCTTTGCCCTGGTGCCGGCGCGTGATGTGCTGGCCGAGCAGCGTATCGAAGTGGAGATGGGCGACTATCTGTCGCTGTGGCCGCATCGCCATGCCACCGACGGCTTCTTCGCTGCCGTGCTGGAGCGCCGCGCCTAAGCGGCTCAGGCGCGCCGGCCGCCGTGCGGCGTAAGCGCGGCGCGCCGGATGCACCGACCCAACCATGCAGAACCGGATCTTCTCCCACCTGTTTGGCGACTTCGCCCACGACTTCGGCCAGCCGGTGATGCTTTGGCAGGTGGGCCTGCTGCTCGGCACGCTCGTGCTTGCGTGGGTGCTTGCCTGGCTGCTGCGTCGCACGCTCGACCTGCGGCGCCAGACGCGTTATCAGGCGCTGCGCTTTGGCGCGGAAAGCCTGAACCGCGCGTTTTTCCCGTTGATCGGCGCCGCGCTGGTCTGGATCGGGCAGGCGATCGCCGCGCCCTTCATGCATACGGGGCTGCTGGATCTGGCACTGGTGCCGTTATTCGGCATCGGCCTGATTTACGTGATGTTCTTTTTCGCGCGCCGCGTCTTTGGCAACGATGGCGAAGCCCATACGCTGCTGTTCCTCGTCGAAAAGGTGGTCTCGCTGATCGTCTGGGTCGGCATGGTGCTGACCGTGATGGGCATTCAGGACGACGTGCTCGCCTGGATGGCCAGCGTGCACGTTCGCGTGGCCAATGCCCATCTGACGCTGCTGTCCCTGTCGACGGGGCTGCTGTGGGTCTGCGTGACCATGGTGGTGGCGATGTGGCTCGGCTCCGCGTTCGAAGAGCGGCTGATGCGCGCCCGTACGCTCGATGCAAACCTGAAAGTGGTGGTGGCGCGGGTCGGCCGCGCGTTGCTCATGCTGGCCGCGGTGCTGGTGAGCCTGTCGCTGGTGGGGATCGATATCACGGTGCTGGGCGTGTTCGGCGGCGCGTTGGGCGTAGGGCTCGGCTTTGGCCTGCAGAAGATCGCGAGCAACTACGTGTCGGGCTTCATCATCCTGATCGATCGCTCGTTGCGGATCGGCGACACGATCAACACCGGTGGCCTGCAGGGCATGGTCACGCAGATTCGCACCCGTTATACGGTGGTGCGGGGTCTGGACGGCATCGAAACGCTGATTCCGAACGAAAAGCTGATCACCGATGTCGTGCAGAACCAGTCGTCCTATCTGACGCGTGGGCATACGAAGCTAGCGATTCAGGCGGCCTATACCGCCGATGTCGACCAGGTGATGGAACTGCTCGCGCGAGCCGCGGAGGGCGTGGACCGGGTACTGCTGGAGCCCGCGCCGACGCCTTATCTGATCGGCTTTGGACCGGACGGGATCAATTTCGAACTCGGTTTCTGGATCGAGGACGCGGCGACCGGCACGTCCGGCGTGCGTTCGGCGGTTAATCGCAATATCTGGCGCCTGTTCCGCGAGAACGGCATTTCGATCCCCTATGCCCAACGCGAGGTACGGATCGTCGGCGCGGGCGACATACTGTCGCGTCCGGTAAATGTGACCGGCGAGGCGGCCAACGAGCCCGGCAGCGCCGCCTGACATGCTGGCGCGGAGAGGCGGGCGCGCCAAAAATACCGCATCAGCGTGTTTGCCCTGGTTGCTGCGCTACAAAAAATCCCCAATTGTTACAAACACTTGGAACGGTTCAAGTAGAATGACGTCCAATCTGTTCGTATGCTTTCACTTTCTTGACGCCGCGTTTTTGGTTGCCTTCTGGTTACTCGGTACGTGCTGTCTTTTATTGCCCTGTTTCTCTCGTTCCACAGGTAAATTGCCTTGTTGAATTCCTTGCTTGATTTCCTTGCCCACGGCCTCCTGCGCTTCTCGTGGTGGCAACTCGTGGTGTACACGCTCGTGGCGACGCACATCACGATTATTGGCGTGACGGTCTATCTGCACCGCTGCCAGGCGCACCGTGCGCTCGACCTGCATCCCGCGGTCAGTCATTTTTTCCGCTTCTGGCTGTGGATGACCACAGGCATGCTGACCGGCCAATGGGCCGCGATTCACCGTAAGCACCACGCCAAGTGCGAGACCGAAGAAGATCCGCACAGCCCGCAAACGCGCGGTATCTGGAAGGTGCTGCTGGAAGGCGCCGAGCTCTATCGCACCGAAGCGAAGAACGAAGAAACGATGCGCAAGTTCAGTCACGGCACGCCGAACGACTGGATGGAACGCAACGTCTACACGAAGTACCCGATTCTCGGCGTGAGCCTGATGATGGTGCTCAACGTCGCGCTGTTCGGCCTCGTCGGTCTGACGGTGTGGGCGGTGCAGATGATCTGGATTCCGTTCTGGGCGGCTGGCGTCGTCAATGGTCTCGCGCACTTCTGGGGCTATCGCAACTTCAACTCGTCGGATGCGAGCACCAACATTTTCCCGTGGGGCATCCTGATCGGTGGCGAAGAACTGCATAACAACCACCATACGTATGCGACATCGGCCAAGCTGTCGAACAAGTGGTACGAGTTCGACATCGGCTGGATGTATATCCGCATCATGTCGGCCTTCCGCCTCGCCAAGGTGAAGAAGATTGCACCCACGCCGCGCCTGACCACGGGCAAGCTGGTGCTTGACCAGGATACCTTGCAGGCCGTGCTGGCAAACCGCTATGAAGTCATGGCCCGCTACGGTAAGGCGCTCAAGCGCGCATACCGCCAGGAGCTGGCGCATCTGAAGGAAGTCGGTGCGCGTGAAAAGTATCAGGTCATGCGCGGTGCACGCAGTTGGTTCCACAAGGAAGAAGCGGGCCTTGATGAACCGCAGAAGCGTCAGTTGCCGCAGATCTTCGCGAACAGCCAGAAGCTGCGCACTTACATCGAGTTGCGCAATGAGCTTGCGGCCATGTGGGAGCGTTCCAACGCCTCGCGCGAACAACTGCTCGTGCAATTGCAGGACTGGTGTCATCGTGCCGAACAAAGCGGCATCAAGGCACTTCAGGAGTTTGCGATGCGCCTGCGCCGCTATGCTTGAGCCAGGAAGCTGAGCACGAAATCCATTAAGATTTAGGTACGTCACAAAACCCCGCGTTTGGCGGGGTTTTGCTTTTCTAGGCCGCATAAAACGTCGGGCGCTACGTACACGACCCACGGCGATGAGCGGCGCATCAGCAGGGCAGAGGAGATCATGAATCAGCAGGTGATCAGGAGCGTCGAATACGACCAGCCGCACGCGCAGGGTTTGACTTGCGGCATCGGACAGGCGTGGGCCAAAGTGCCCGACACGCCGTCGGCAGAAGAAAAGCTCGCGCTGAAAGCGCGTATCCGCGCCTTGCTGGCGCGTGAGAAGGCAGTGCTTGTTGCGCACTATTACGTCGATGCGGAGTTGCAGGAGCTCGCCGACGAGACCGGCGGCTGCGTGGCGGACTCGCTCGAGATGGCGCGTTTCGGTCGCGATCACGAGGCGCAGACGTTGGTCGTCGCAGGTGTGCGTTTTATGGGCGAGACCTCGAAAATTCTCAGTCCCGACAAGCGCGTGCTGATGCCGGATCTGGATGCGACCTGCTCGCTCGATCTGGGCTGCCCCGTCGACGAGTTTTCTGCATTCTGTGACGCGCATCCTGATCGCACGGTCGTGGTCTATGCGAACACCAGCGCAGCGGTGAAAGCGCGGGCGGACTGGATGGTGACTTCGTCGATCGGTCTGGAGATCGTCGCCGATCTGCATGCGCGCGGCGAAAAAATAATCTGGGCGCCGGACCGCCATCTCGGTAGCTACATCCAGAAGAAGACCGGCGCGGACATGTTGCTCTGGCAGGGCTCTTGCCTCGTGCACGACGAATTCAAGGGGATTGAACTCGATCTCCTGCGTGCGCAGTATCCGGACGCGAAGGTCCTCGTGCACCCGGAGTCGCCCGAGAGTGTCGTCGCGCTGGCCGACGTCGTGGGTTCGACCACCCAACTGATCGATGCCGCGCAACGGCTCGATGCCAGTCACTTCATCGTGGCCACGGATCTGGGCATTCTGTACAAGATGCGTCTCGCTGCGCCAGGCAAGACTTTTATCGAAGCCCCTACTGCCGGTAGCAGCGCGACCTGCAAGAGTTGCGCGCATTGTCCGTGGATGGCCATGAACGGGCTCGCGAATCTGGCCGATGTGCTGGAGCGTGGTCACAACGAGATATTTGTCGATCGTGCGGTGGGGGAGCGGGCCCGCGTGCCGATCGACCGGATGCTCGATTTCGCGGCGCGTCACAAGAAGCGAGTGCAGACGAGCGGCAACCTTGCGAAAGACGCGGCGCTCTTTTCTAACGTGGGGCCGGCGTAAATCTCGACGCGGCGCGTACGCGCGCGGAAACGGGCATGGTTTCGTTCCGGTCGGCGCGTTAACCGGAACGTTAAGCCGCGCGTCAGACGTTACGGTTCCGCACGTTTTCCGGTGACAGCACCGTAGGTAACGCCTTGGGCAGCGCGGTGGGCCAGTCGCGGCTGTAATGGAGCCCGCGGCTTTCGCGCCGCGAGCGGGCGCTCTCGACAATCAGCGACGCAACATCCACGAGATTGCGCAGTTCGAGTAGATCGCGAGTGACCTTGAAGTTCGCGTAATACTCGTGGATTTCGTCACGTAGTAGCGCGAGGCGATGCCGGGCTCGCGCCAGCCGCTTGTCGGTTCGTACGATGCCGACGTAATTCCACATCAGGCGGCGCAGTTCGTCCCAGTTATGCGCCACTACGACCTCTTCGTCCGGGTCCGATACGCGGCTCTCATCCCAGTCGGGAAGCGGAGCGTGAACGGCGGCGCCGAGGCCTTCCGCTTCGATGGCTGCCGCGGCCGAGCGACCAATCACCAGACATTCCAGCAGCGAATTGCTGGCGAGTCGATTGGCGCCGTGCAGTCCGGTGCAAGAAGTCTCGCCGACCGCATACAGGCCTGCCAGATCGCTGCGGCCGGCCAGGTCCGTGACGACGCCACCACAGGTGTAATGCGCCGCCGGTACGACCGGAATGGGTTCTTTGGTGATGTCGATGCCGAACTCGAGGCACCGGGCGAGAATGGTCGGAAAATGCTCTTGCAGGAAACTTGCCGGCTGGTGGCTGATATCGAGGTACACGCAGTCGATGCCGCGCTTCTTGATCTCGAAGTCGATTGCGCGCGCGACGATGTCCCGTGGCGCCAGTTCGGCGCGCTCGTCGTGCTGGGGCATAAAGCGCGTCCCGTCCGGCAGCTTCAGAATGCCGCCCTCGCCGCGCACCGCTTCCGAGATCAGGAACGATTTGGCGTAGGGATGGAACAGGCAGGTTGGGTGGAACTGGATGAATTCCATGTTCGAGACCCGGCAGCCGGCGCGCCAGGCCATGGCGATACCGTCGCCCGTCGCGGTGTCGGGGTTCGTGGTGTAGAGATACACCTTGCCGGCGCCGCCGGTAGCGAGCACCGTATGCGGCGCCTCGATGGTGACAGTGCGGCCGCTTTCCAGGTCCAGCGCGTATAGCCCGTGACAGCGCCGCCCGGGCAGGCCTAGCCGGTCCGAGGTGATCAGGTCGATCGCATAGTGATTTTCCAGCAGCGTGATGTTGGGATGGCGGCGCACGCGTTCGCTGAGCGTCGCGACCACCGCGTGGCCGGTTGCATCCGCGGCGTGGATGATTCGCCTGTGGCTGTGGCCACCTTCGCGCGTGAGGTGAAAGCCGAGTTCGGCAGCATCGTCTTTGGTGAACGGCACGCCTTGGGCGATCAGCCATTCGATGGCCTCGCGGCCATGCTCCACGATGAAACGCGTGGCTGCTTCGTCGCACAGCCCACCGCCGGCAATCAGCGTGTCGCTGACATGGTTTTCGATGCTGTCCGCCGAATCCAGCACGGCGGCGATGCCGCCTTGTGCCCAGTCGCTCGCGCCTTCGGTCATCGAAACCTTGGCAATCATCACGACCCGCCGCGTTTCCGCCAGATTCAGTGCAACGCTCAGACCCGCCAGGCCGCTACCGACTATTGCCACATCAAAATTCATCTTCCTGCGTCTCCATCGTTTGACCCGCCGTTGCGACCTGTATTGCCGCTCACGGATAAACGAGAGAGGATACGCGTCGCACGACTCTCGGGAAAGCTAACCGGATGGCTGATGTAGCCAGCAAACGAAACGCGCGGGACTCTGGGCTGAAGCCAACAAGCAGCAAGAAAGCGGACGCAGAAGCGTGGGGTTGAAGCGGCTCGCCCAAAACAAAAAACCCCGCACAGGTGCGGGGTTTTCGTTTTCATCAACAAACAGGAAGCAAGATCTTATTTGATCTTGGTTTCCTTGTACGGCACATGCTTGCGGACGACGGGATCAAACTTGCTGATCTCCATCTTTTCCGGCATGTTGCGCTTGTTTTTCGTCGTGGTGTAGAAGTGACCCGTACCTGCGGTCGATTCCAGCTTGATCTTGTCGCGTGCGCCCTTTGCCATCATTTACTCCTTAGGCTTCACCGCGTGCGCGCAGATCTGCGAGCACAGCGTCGATACCGTTCTTGTCGATCAGGCGCAGGCCGGCGTTCGAAAGGCGCAGACGCACCCAACGGTTTTCGCTTTCCACCCAAATACGGCGGTTTTGCAGGTTCGGCAGGAACCGGCGCTTGGTTTTGTTGTTCGCGTGGGAAACGTTGTTGCCGCTCATCGGCGCTTTCCCAGTTACTTGGCATACGCGTGCCATATGAGAGCACTCCTAATACGCTAATTCTGAGTTCGGACGCCGCGAAAGTTTCCCGGGAAGGCTGCGATGATTACTCAGTCGCTTATCCCCCGGAAGGCCTTTAATGGCTTCGGAACAGGGTTGGAAACAGGCAAACCGGAATTCTAGCAGAAAAAAAGCCGATAAATCAAACCTTATTTGCGATCGCCTAGGGGGCGCAACGGCGGAATAACCGCGCTACATCCAGAGAGCGTGGCCGTGCCCCGGGTGCTTGTTTCAGCGCGTGGCAACGCGGGAATTCACGACCAGCCGGCGCGCGCAAACGAGAAGGTCTCGTGTGAGCCGATGACAAGATGATCGACCAGATGGACGTCGATCAACGCAAGCGTATCGCGCAGCACTTGCGTCAGGCGCCGGTCGCTGGCGCTGGGTTTGACCGCGCCGGAGGGGTGATTATGCGCCACGATCATGCTGGCGGCATTGGCGGACAACGCACGGCGGACGATCTCGCGAGGATACACCGCCATGCGCGTGAGCGAGCCGCGCGAGCTTTCTTCGGTGGCGATCAGGCGATGGTGGGCGTCGAGGAACAGGCAAACGAAGACTTCGTGAGGCCGCGAGCCGATCAGCAGACGCAAATAGTCCTCGACCGCTTCGGGCGAATCGATGAGCGGCTTTTCGCGCATTTTTTCGACGAGCGAGCGCCGCGCCAGTTCCAGGATGGCGAGCAACTGCGCCGTCTTCGCAGGTCCGACGCCCGCTAGCCCCGTGAAATCCGCTGGGGTAGCCTCGAGCATCGCGCGCAGCGAGCCGAAGCGCGTCAACAAGGCGTGGGCGATGCCAAATACATTATGTCCCGGCAGTCCCGAACCGAGCACCAGTGCGACCAGTTCGGCATCGGTGAGGGTGGCCGGTCCGAAGTCGAGTAAGCGCTCGCGAGGCATCTCGCATTTGTTTTGCGAGCGGCGGCGTCGAGCGTATCGAGGCGGGGCCGAATCCGGCGTGATGGCGTTAGACAGGTCCGATCCGGGATCGGCTGGCTCGAGAGTGCTTGCCCGGCGCCTGTCTGGCCCGGAAGGGGCTCTGGGCCGCCCGTTGAGCGTGGCCGGGCCGCCTGTCGCCGCCTTGGGCATGGCCAGTCCGGATGGCGTCACCGCGGCGTCATCTACGTCTGGAGTGGCCGTTGCTTCCGCGCAGGCGTGATAGTCCATCTCATGGTTCTCCGGTTGATGGGCAGGGAACTCCTAACCCGTGGCGGCGGTGCCTGCGATGCAGCCAAGCCGATGCTCCATATGTGGCTTACAATAGAACCTTTGCGCACGGCGCCATGACGGCTTGCCACCCGCACAGGCTGCGCCTTCGGCGCACGCGTGCAGCGCGTCCCGACTGAACGAGTTACTGCATGAGCATCATCGACATCTCTGAAGTGAAACCCGGTTCGCACGTCACGCTCCATTACCGGCTTTCGCTTGCCGATGGCGCCGAAGTCATCAACACCTTCACCGAAAAGCCGGCCACGCTCCTGCTGGGCGCCGGTCATCTGGCGCCGCCGCTGGAAGATATTTTGCTGGGATTGAAGGTCGGGCACCATTCGACCTTTCAGCTAGCGGCAGGGCAGGCTTTCGGCCCGCGCAATCCGGAGCTGATCCAGCGGGTGTCGCTCGCCACGCTGCGCGAAAACAGCATGATCGGTGAGAATTTTTCGCCAGGCGACCTCGTCGAATTCAACGCACCGGGTGGTGGACGTTACGCAGGCGTATTGAAGGAAGTGGGCGAAACGTCCGCCCTGTTCGATTTCAATCATCCGCTCGCTGGCCAGGCGCTGGCGTTCGAAGTGAAAATCATCGGGATTCTGTAAACATGAGCACCACGGATACGACTCTGGCTGAAGCCGAGATCCTGTTGGCGCAACCGCGCGGTTTCTGCGCGGGTGTCGATCGGGCCATCGAAATCGTCGAACGCGCGATCAAGCTGCACGGTTCGCCCATCTACGTGCGTCACGAAATTGTTCACAACGCCTATGTGGTGGAAGACCTGCGCAAGAAGGGCGCAATCTTCATCGAGCAGCTGGAAGAAGTGCCGGCCGGCAATACCGTGATTTTCAGTGCCCACGGCGTCTCGAAGGACGTGCGGGCGGAAGCGGAGTTGCGCGGTTTGCGGGTGTACGACGCCACCTGTCCGCTCGTCACCAAGGTCCATATCGAAGTGGCGAAGATGCGCCAGGAAGGCTTCGACATTGTCATGATCGGCCACAAGGGGCACCCCGAGGTCGAAGGGACGATGGGTCAGGCGGCCGAGGGCATGTACCTCGTCGAAGATATCGAGGACGTGCAGGCGTTGCAGCTAGAGGACGCGAAACGGATTGCGTTCGTCACGCAAACCACCCTGTCGGTGGACGACGCGGCCGAGATCATTGCTGCGCTCAAGGCCAAGTATCCGGCCATCAAGGAGCCGAAAAAGCAGGACATCTGTTACGCCACGCAGAATCGCCAGGACGCGGTCAAGTTCATGGCGCCTCAATGCGACGTGGTGATCGTGGTGGGCAGCCCGAACAGTTCCAATTCGAACCGTTTGCGCGAAGTCGCCGAGAAGCGCGGCATTCCTTCTTATATGGTGGATTCGCCCGACCAGATCGATCCGGCGTGGATCGTCGGCAAACGCCGCATCGGCGTGACCGCCGGCGCTTCGGCACCGGAGGTGCTCGCACAGGCCGTGATTGCGCGTTTGCGTGAGCTGGGTGTCCGTAACGTGCGAGCGCTCGAAGGTATCGAGGAAAACATCGCGTTTCCGCTGCCGCGAGGGTTGGGCTTGCCAGCCTGACATTTCACTTTCGTTTCTGTAAGAAAGCGCGCGTTGGGCGCGCTTTTTTTATGTTCATCCGAATAGAAGCCGGCTCTGTTAATAAGTGTCAAATCATGAAAACAGAGTCGTTTTCAGTGTTCGCCACACAAAATTTTTACGGCTTTGCGATTTTATTTTATCGTTCAACCAGTGGTCGTTCCCCATTTAAAACAGTGATATCCGTCACTGCCGATTTTTGATGCACTAACATTGTGCGTGCAAGCGAACGGATATAGAAACGTAGTACCTATCGCTCAACACGATGAAATCAGGGAATGCCCGCAATTGCCGCAACACTTGATGCTGTTGGGGTCTACGATGGTGCAACTGATGCACGGGAAAGTGTCGCAACCTGGTTGCGCCTTTTGTGCGCTATTGCTCATAAAATACGGTTGCAATGCAGGAAAACCCTGTCGTTTCAACAATATTGCCTATCGCATAATTGGAGTTACAATGCGCGCGTTCTCAAGACCTCTGGGTCTCGAGCAATGAATTTAGCAAGGCGCCGGAGACCTACCTGATGCGAGTCAAGTTTGCTTACGCCGTGTCCGCTACGGCCGCGGTTGAGACGCTGACCGCGTGCGGCAAGAAGAACGACGGCGAGGCGGGCAGTGACGCAACAAGCGCTGCGACCAGCCATGCGGCCCCATTAATGGGAAGGATTGCCTGTTTAGGCAAATACAACGAGAACGGGACGCGATTGGCGGTTCAGGACATCACCACCGAAAAGCAGGCGAACGAAGGCCAGCACATTCAGTGCGTGCCTGCCACGCCGCGTCACGCGCTGCACGAGGCCGGGGAACGCCTCGCCATTCACACTACGATCAACCGTGTCCGGCCGGACGTCAGCAAGTCGGGCGGAATGGACACGACGGGCGGGCGGCTTGCGAAGCAGGCGGCCACGTCCGGAATCAGGGCAGAAATCCTTGGCGGCGATGGCGTGTGTACCGACAAGGTGGGGGAGCCGGCGAAGTCCGTCGTGCATAACCCGGTCTGTTCGAAGGTGGAAGTCGCGCTTTCGACCATGGCCCCGGGAGTGGAATTTGACCAGTTGGCCGAAGACCGTTCCCACATGCCGGTGCAGATTGACGCGCCGCTCACGTACGACGCTTGGTGCGTGATTGTCGATGCAATGAAGCGCGCCAACTCATTCGACACGCCCAAGGTGCTGGCTGCGATGCTGTCCACGGGTTACAACGGGGTAACCGGCCACATCGCACTCGACCACGAGGGTGATTTGAAAGAAGGCGCCATTACGCTTTACGACTTCAGGGACAGCGAAGCTGCGGTCCTCGACGCCGTAGAGATGTGATGACGGGAGTACGGCCTGACGGCACCTGGCCCACCCAATGGTGTCGTTTTTGCATCCGGTTCCGACGAGGCGGCGACTGCATCCCGGTCGCATGACGAGTCGGCGGCGGATAACCCTTACCGGTCTTTTACATCAGTACCCGCAGTGCCGTTGCGATTCCGTACAACATGACCGCCCACCGGTCGATGCAGACGCGAATCCAGTCGCACGGGCTAAGGAGCATTAAATGGATATCTTCATCCAGCAGATCCTCAACGGACTGGTGCTTGGCAGCGTTTACGCCATCATCGCACTGGGCTATACGATGGTTTACGGCATCTTGGGCATCATCAACTTCGCTCACGGCGATGTGTTGATGGTGGGCGCGATGGTTGCGCTCTCAGCCATAGGCGTGCTTCAGAACCACTTTCCTGGGCTAGGCCATGTGCCGACGCTCATCATCGCGTTGATCATCGCAGCGGTCGTCTGCTCGGTGGTCGGCTACACGATCGAGCGCGTGGCCTACCGGCCGTTGCGCCGTGCACCGCGTCTGGCGCCGCTCATCACCGCCATTGGCGTGTCGATCCTGCTGCAGACGCTTGCGATGATGATCTGGTCGCGCAATCCGCTGCCGTTCCCGCAACTGCTGCCTACCGATCCGCTCAACGTGATCAAGGCCGGTCCTAACAACCCGGGTGCCGTGATCTCGATGACTGAAATCGTCATCATCGTGGTGGCGTTCCTCGTGATGGGTGGGCTGCTGCTGCTCGTGCACAAGACGAAGCTCGGCCGTGCCATGCGCGCGATTGCCGAAAATCCGAACGTGGCGAGCCTGATGGGCGTGAATCCGAACTTCGTGATCTCGGCCACCTTCATGATCGGTTCGGCGCTCGCTGCGCTGGCCGGCGTCATGATCGCGTCGGAATACGGCAATGCGCACTTCTACATGGGCTTCATCCCCGGTCTGAAGGCCTTTACCGCGGCAGTGCTGGGCGGTATCGGCAACCTGGGCGGCGCCATGGTCGGCGGTGTGGTGCTCGGCCTGATCGAGCAGTTGGGTGCGGGCTACATCGGCAATCTCACGGGTGGCGTGTTCGGCAGTAACTACCAGGACGTGTTCGCATTTATCGTGCTGATCGTCGTGCTGGTGTTCCGTCCGTCCGGCCTGCTTGGCGAACGTGTTGCAGATCGCGCCTGACCAGGGCCATAAGGAGCAGATAACATGACCTCAATTCAACCGATCGAGCCGTCCACGACGCTCATCCCCGAAAAGAACAAGACCAAGACCCTGACGGTCGGCATCATCACCGCGATCTTCGTCATCGCTGCGCCAATGATCATCGGCGCAGTCGGCGGCAACTACTGGGTGCGCGTGCTCGACTTCGCGATGCTGTACGTGATGCTCGCGCTCGGCCTGAACGTGGTGGTCGGCTTTGCCGGCCTGCTGGATTTGGGCTACATCGCCTTCTACGCGATCGGCGCCTACACCACGGCTCTGCTGTCGTCGCCGCACCTGTCCACGCAATTCGCGTGGATCGGCGCCATGTTCCCGCACGGCCTGCATACGCCGTTCTGGATCATCGTGCCGATCGCCATGGCACTGGCCGCGATGTTCGGGGTGCTGCTCGGCGCACCGACGCTGCGTCTGCGTGGCGATTACCTCGCCATCGTGACGTTGGGCTTCGGGGAAATCGTGCGGATCTTCATGAACAACCTCGACCGTCCGGTGAACATCACCAACGGACCGCAGGGGATCACGGGGATCGATCCGGTGCAGGTGGGCGGTTTCAGCCTCGCGCAGACGCACAACTTCCTCGGCTTCCAGTTCACGACGGTGTACATGTATTACTACCTGTTCGTGCTGTGTGCGTTGCTGGTGATCTGGGTGTGTACGCGCCTGCAACACTCGCGCATCGGCCGTGCATGGGCCGCCATCCGTGAAGACGAAATCGCCGCCAAGGCGATGGGCATCAACACCCGTAACGTGAAACTGCTGGCGTTTGCGATGGGCGCGTCGTTCGGCGGCCTGTCGGGCGCGATGTTCGGCGGCTTCCAGGGCTTCGTGTCGCCGGAATCGTTCACTTTCTGGGAATCGGTCGTGGTGCTGGCCTGCGTGGTGCTGGGCGGTATGGGCCACATCCCGGGCGTGATTCTCGGCGCGGTGCTGCTCGCCGTGTTCCCGGAATTCCTGCGCTCGACGATGGGTCCGCTGCAGAACATGATCTTCGGCCATGAAATTGTCGACACCGAAGTGATCCGCCAGTTGCTGTACGGTCTCGCGATGGTCCTCATCATGCTGTACCGCTCGGAAGGCCTGTGGCCGGCGCCGAAGCACGAGGACAAGATTGCGAAAATCGCGAAGCGCAACAGCAAGAAGCCGGTGCGCGCCTAAGGCCTGGAGGAGAAATCTAATGAGCGATAACAACATCCGTCTGTCCGTTAAAGGCGTGAACAAGCGCTTCGGCGGCCTGCAGGCATTGTCGGAAGTCGGCCTGGAGATCAAGGCCGGTGAAATCTACGGTCTGATCGGTCCGAACGGCGCCGGCAAGACCACGTTCTTCAACGTGATTACGGGCCTCTATACGCCGGACTCCGGCGACTTCAGGCTTGATGGCGAGCCCTACACGCCGACCGCGGTGTACCAGGTGGCGAAGGCCGGCATTGCCCGTACCTTCCAGAACATCCGTCTGTTCGGCGGCATGACCGCGCTGGAAAACGTGATGGTGGGCCGTCACGTGCGCACGAAGCACGGCCTGCTCGGCGCCGTATTCCAGACGCCGGCTGAGCGCAAGGAAGAGCGCGAGATCAAGGAACGCGCGCTTGAACTGCTGGAGTATGTCGGCGTGCTGCAATACGCGGACTACACCTCGCGCAACCTGTCGTATGGCCACCAGCGTCGTCTGGAAATTGCCCGTGCGCTGGCAACCGATCCGAAGCTGTTGGCACTGGACGAACCGGCCGCCGGCATGAACGCAACGGAAAAGGTCGAACTCACCAAGCTGCTCGACAAGATCCGCAGCGATGGCAAGACGATTCTGCTGATTGAGCACGACGTGAAGCTGGTGATGGGCCTGTGCAACAACATGACAGTGCTCGATTACGGCAAGGTGATCGCCCAGGGGCTGCCGCAAGACGTGCAGAAAGACCCGAAGGTGATTGAGGCATATCTGGGTGCGGGGGTCCACTGATGGCTACGGCAATGTTGAAAATCAAGGGCCTACAGGTCAATTACGGCGGCATTCAGGCAGTCAAGGGTATCGACCTGGAAGTGGCGCAAGGCGAACTGGTCACGCTGATCGGCGCGAACGGCGCGGGCAAGACCACGACGATGAAGGCGATCACCGGTCTGAAGGCGTACGCGGCGGGCGACATCGAGTACATGGGCGAGTCCATCAAAGGGCTGCCCGCGCACGAGCTGTTGAAGCGCGGTCTGGCGATGGTGCCGGAAGGCCGTGGCATCTTCTCGCGCATGTCGATCATCGAGAACATGCAGATGGGCGCGTATCTGCGCAACGACACGGACGCCATCAAGGCAGACGTGGATCGCATGTTCGGCTTCTTTCCTCGTCTGAAAGAACGGGCCTCGCAGTATGCGGGCACGTTGTCGGGCGGTGAGCAGCAGATGCTGGCCATGGCGCGCGCGATCATCAGCAAGCCGAAGCTGTTGTTGCTCGACGAGCCGTCGATGGGTCTGTCGCCGATCATGGTCGAGAAGATCTTCGAAGTGGTGCGGGCGATCTCGGGCGAAGGTATGACCGTGCTGCTGGTCGAGCAGAACGCGCGCCTGGCGCTGCAGGCGGCGAATCGCGGCTACGTGATGGACTCAGGTCTGGTGACGATGTCCGGCGATGCGAAGCAGATGCTCGATGATCCGAAGGTGCGGGCTGCTTACCTCGGTGAATGAGTCGGTGAATGAGCGTTAAGCGGGAACGGGCGGCTCAAAAAACCGCTCCGACCCGCGCAAGAACAAAGGCCGCATGCGTTAGTCGAGCATGCGGCCTTTGTCTTTTTCGGCGCGCCTTGCGTGAAAACGGCGGCGAGGTTGGTCAGACGCCCTGCATTACGCAGCGGAATGTGAGCTTGTCGTTTCAACCGCACCAGCCGCATCAGGCCCGGAAGACGCGGCGTCGGCGAATTCGCCCAGCCGCTTGCCCAGGCTGATCACGGCATCCGCGCGATACCCGAGTGCTTCATAGAATCCGCGGATATCGTCTTTCCCCGAAAGCACCTGCAGATTCACCTTCGGACAGCCACGCGCAGTCAGCGCCGCTTCTGCATGCGCGACCAGCCGCGTGCCGAGGCCATGCCGCCGATATGCCATGTCCACCGCGAGCGAATACATCCAGCCGCGATGGCCGTCGTAGCCTGCCATCACGGTACCCACCAGATGTCCATCCAGCTCGGCAACAAAGAATAGCTCCGGCTGCGTGGCCATCTTGTTGGCGATCGACAGATGCGGGTTGCGTTGCGGCCTCGTGACGTCGCGGTACTCGGGAAACGCCTCTTGCCACAACGCGACGACGGTGTCCGTGTCGCCGGCTTCGAAGCAGCGGATCGAGAGCGGTGTGTCCGTCGTCATCGTCATGTGCGTTCCAGGCGGATTACAGGGTGTCGAGAATCGAGCGCAGCATGGCCATCATCTGGTCGATTTCCTCGTTCGTCACGTTCAGGGCGGGCATAAAGCGCAGCAGGTTCGGACGCGCCGCGTTCAGCAGCAACCCGTCCGGCTGCAGGTTGCGGGCCTTTTCGACGATCTGGTTGCCAATGTCCTTGCCGAGCAGCAGCGCGCGCAGCAGCCCTTCGCCGCGCTCGCCTTCGAAGCCGCGCTCTGCTGACAGTTCGAGCAGTTTCGCGCGCAGATACTCGCCACGTGCCCGCACGCCTTCAAGGAAGCCCGGCGCGGTCAGTTGCGAGATCACGGAGTACCCCACGGCCGTCATCAGCGGATTGCCGTTGTAGGTGCCGCCCTGATCGCCGGCTTCGAACACCTCCACCGCGGCCTTGCACAGCAATGCCGCGAGCGGCACACCGCCGCCGATGCCCTTGCCGAGCGTCATGATGTCCGGCTCGACACCGGACAGCTCATACGCGAACAGCGTCCCGGCGCGGCCGCAACCGCTTTGCACTTCGTCGACGATCAGCAGGATGTTGTGCTTTTGCGTCAGCGCGCGCAGCGCCTGCATGAACTCACGCGTTGCCGGGATCACGCCGCCTTCACCCTGGATCGGTTCGAGCATCACCGCGACGGTCTTGCCGTTGATGAGCTTTTCGACCGACGCGATGTCGTTCAGATCAGCCTTCGGGAAGCCCGGTACTTGCGGCGCGTAGATGGTGTCCCAGCCCGGCTTGCCGCTCGCCGACATCGTGGCGAGCGTGCGGCCGTGGAAGCTGTGATCGAACGTGATGATCTCGAAGGCGCCGTCCTTGTGCTTTTTGCCCCACTTGCGCGCGAGCTTGATGGCGCCTTCGTTCGCCTCGGCGCCGCTGTTCGCAAAGAACACCTTATCGAAGCAGCTATGCTGCGTGAGCAACTCTGCGAGTTGCGCCATCGGCGCGTTGTAGAAGGCCGGCGACGGATTGATCAGCAATTGCGCCTGCTTGTTCAGCGCTTCGATCATGCCTTCGTTGCAATGCCCGAGGCTGTTGACCGCCCACCCCTGGATGAAATCGAGGTATCGCTTGCCGGTGTTGTCGTAGATCCACGAACCGTTGCCGTGCGTGAAAACGATTTCGGGCCGGTTGGTGATGTACATCAGCGACTCGACGGGGTACTCATTGAAATTCATGGCGACAGGCTCCGGGCGTTGCGGGGTGAAGGACCAGTAAAAAGGGGCGGGGAAAACAAAAAAGCCACGGCATGCCGTGGCTTTCGTGATTCGAACAACATGCGCCTGATCGGCGCGAATCCGTGACAAAGCCGGCGGCGTCCCTAAGGGAGCAGCGAGCGGCGACGTCGAAGTTCGGACTGGATGCGGTTCATGCGCGAAAGAATACGACAACGCGAGCGCCGGTGTAAACCATGAATTTCGTCCGCGGCGGATTTTCTGGGTCCGCCGCGCAGGCTTTCAGGGCTGACGACGGCACGTTCACGGGATGGACGGGCGGGTTAAACCGGATTCGCGAGATCGGCTGCGCTCGTGAAGGAATCCGCATAAAACTCGTCTTCCGGCAGGCCATGGTGCTGGGTGAAATCGCGCTGCGCCGATTCGACCATCACGGGTGCGCCGCAGGCGTACACCTGATAACCCGACAAGTCTGGCAGGTCTTCGATGACGCTACGATGAACAAAGCCGGTGCGGCCCGTCCATGCGTCGCTCGGGTCCGGCTCGGACAGCACGGGCACGAACCGGAAGTTCGGAATCTCGCGCGCCCATTGCTCGGCCAGCTCCAGCAGGTACAGGTCTTTCTTGCGGCGTGCGCCCCAGTACAGCGTCATGGGCCGCTCGAGATTCTTGAAAACCGCATGTTCGACGATGGCCTTCAGCGGCGCGAAGCCGGTGCCGGAGGCCAGCAGCACGATCGGCTTGTCCGAATCTTCGCGCAGGAAGAACGTGCCAAGCGGCGCTTCGAAGCGCAGGATGTCGCGCTCCTTCATGGCAGTGAAGACGTGATCGGTGAACGCGCCGCCGGGCATATGGCGGATGTGCAGTTCGATCGGGCCTTCGACATGCGGCGCATTCGCCATCGAATAGCTGCGGCGCTTGCCATCCTTCAGGATGAATTCGAGGTATTGGCCGGCGAGGTATTGAAGGCGTTCGTTGGCGGGCAACTGCAGCTTCAGCACGATGACGTCGTCGGCTTTGCGTTCGATGGCGTTCACACGGCACGGCAGTTTCTTGACCTGCACGTCGCCGACCCCGGCCACTTCACGGATGTCGATCTCGAGATCGGTACACGGTGTCGCGCAGCAGAAGAGCGCCATGCCGCGCGTCTTTTCGTCGTTCGACAGCGCCGACGAGGAATGCTGGCGCTGCTCGACTTCGCCGCTCACCACGCTGCCCTTGCACGAACCGCAAGCGCCGTTCTTGCAGCCGTACGGCAGGCCGATGCCCTGGCGCAGGGCCGCGCTCAGGACGGGTTCGTCGGGTTCTACCTGAAACTGCCGGCCGCTTTGCCGGAGGGTTACATTAAATGCCATAGCTTGTTCGAGTTCGAAGAGTCGGTAATCGGTGCGAGCCGTGCCTGACGGCTACAATGCGTCCACCATGAAAGCCACACGAAACTTGCGCCGGCCGCGCGTGCTCATTGTGGGCTGCGGCGATGTCGGCATGCGTTGCGTCGAATTGCTGCGGCCGCGCGCGCATCTCTTTGCGCTGACAACCCAGCCTGCCCGTTGCGCCGAATTGCGCGCGGCGGGCGTGACGCCGTTGATCGGCGACCTTGATGCGCGCCGCACCCTGAAGCGCCTCGCGGGACTTGCCCCGCGCGTGCTGCATCTGGCCCCGCCGCAAAAGTCCGGCGACGACGACCGCCGGACACGCGCCTTGCTCGCGACCCTGAGCGCACGCCGCATCCGGCCCTCACGCAGTGCCGTTGCGCCGGTCGCGCGGTTGCGCCGCCTTCGCGCTGCATGGATGGAACGGGAAACAGCCGATATTGTACCCGACGGGGTAAGACGCCCTGCGGGTTCGCGGGCACCGGTGCGGATGGTTTACGCGAGCACGACGGGGGTCTATGGCGACTGCGGCGGGGCGCTGATCGACGAGACACGCGCCGTGCGTCCGGCCAATCCGCGGGCGACGCGGCGGGTCTCGGCCGAACGGCAACTGCGTCGCGCGACCGCACGCGGCGCCGTGCAGGCAAGCATTGCCCGCATCCCCGGCATCTATGCGGGCAACCGCTTGCCGCTCGCGCGGCTCGAAAAACGCACGCCGGCGCTGCTCGATGCGGATGACGTCTACACCAGCCATATCCACGCCGACGACCTTGCCGCGATTTTGGTGCGCATGATGCGGCTCGGACGGCGTGGGCGGGTGGTCCACGTGTCGGACGATACGATGCTGAAAATGGGCGAGTACTTCGACGCGGTGGCCGATGCGTACGGGCTCGAACGTCCGCAGCGCATCACGCGTGCGGAGGCCGAGGTGCAGATGGAGCCCATGATGATGTCGTTCATGCGCGAATCGCGGCGACTTGTGAACGAACGGATAAAGCGGGAATTGCGCGTGCAACTGCGCTATCCGACGGTGGCGGATTTCCTGCGCAGCGCAACGCGTTGACATCC
The DNA here is from genome assembly GCF_050436545.1 of Paraburkholderia sp. GAS41. Taxonomy (NCBI): domain Bacteria; kingdom Pseudomonadati; phylum Pseudomonadota; class Betaproteobacteria; order Burkholderiales; family Burkholderiaceae; genus Paraburkholderia; species Paraburkholderia sp. GAS41. Next base: position 1,299 of record NZ_JBNDMK010000011.1, on the reverse strand, counting down.
GGCGGCGCCAGGCCGTGGCGCCGCGAGCTTTTGTCAGGTGAGAGCGGGCAGCGCTTCCAGTAGCAGAAAGCACAGCACCGCGCCGATCAGCGCACCAATCAGGCTCGGATGATACTTGTGCCGAACGTGCATCACCATCAGCAGCGCACCGACGAAAAGCACGGCAAGGCAGACAAACGCAATCATCGCGGCCGGGATCTCGAACGAATTGTTGATGACCATGGCGCCCCTCCCAGAAACCTTTGTAATGGTTGTTTAATCGAGTATAGGGCGACTTGTCAGGAAGAGCATGCTGCGACGCAGCGCAATCGGGGCCTTAACGCTAGCGTTTGTGGGGCGGGGCACACAGCGTTCTCGATGGGACAGGGCGCGGCGCCTCGAATACCGGTTTACCCGCTCCGTAAAGATCCGAGGTCGGTTTCGTCGAGCCATTGCCACGCGCCTTCGGCGAGCGTCGCGGGCAAGCTCAAGCCGCCGATCCGCTCGCGATGCAGTGCCTCCACACGGTTGCCCGCCGCGGCGACCATCCGCTTGACCTGGTGATATTTGCCTTCGAGCACGGTGAGTTCGAGCGCGTGCTCGCTGCGTGCATGCGCTGCGACGGCGGCAATCGGTTTCGGCTCGCCATGCAGCAGCACGCCCTCGCGCAAGGCGCTGAGTTGCGCGTCGTCGAGCGGATGGCGGGTGGTGGCAACGTAGACCTTCGGCACCTTGCGTTTCGGCGAGGTGAACGCATGGACGAACTTGCCATCGTCGGAAAGCAGCAGGAGCCCGGTCGTATCCTGATCGAGGCGGCCGACGCATTGCACGCCGCGCACCGCAAACTGGGGCGGCAGCAGGTTGAAGACGCTCAGATGATGTTGCGGCTCACGCGAGCATTCGTAGCCGGCGGGTTTGTTGAGCAGCAGATAGGCCTGCGCGCGATACGGCCACGTCACGCCGTCGACGGTGAAATTGAGCGCCTCGGTCGGGACATCGGCGTCGGGATCGGCGTGGACGGCGCCGTCGATGCTCAGGCGCTGGTCAGCGATCAGCGCGCGGCATTGACGTCGTGAGCCGAAACCCTGAGTGAAGAGAACGCTTTCGAGATTCATGGGGAGCGAGAGAACGGCGGGGCGAAATGCAGGTGACGGACCGCAGTCTGCGATCCGTCACTTCGCGTGCATTCTACCCGGCGCTGCACGCATTCCCTCGCCTGACCCGTGCGCCTCAGTGCTGCACGCCTGCGCGCCGTTCCACGAAACGCCGCACATAATCGTCCGCCGGACGCGTGAGGATTTCATTGGGCGTGCCTTCCTG